>CAYQXT010000109.1:0-10131 GCA_964421365.1 uncultured Bacteroidaceae bacterium | reverse complement strand
GGGTATTACTTCTGATTCTGATGCGGAGAAAGAGTGGGAAGAAACGGAAAATAAATCTAAAATAATACTTGCGGCAATGAAGAACAAGAAGTAAAAAATAGAGATAAGCTCCGGGCTTCCCAAAGCTTATCCTATTTTTTACTGATAAAGTTTATTTATGTGTCTGCCAATAAATTTCATTCGTATTATCTATAAAATTCAATATTTCTTCCCTTCCAATTTTTTTCACCGAAGACGAATAGAATAAAAGAGGTAATTCTTCCCAGACATTGCTCAATTTGGCTCTATAGTTTGCCAAATTTTCTTTTAGTTTATTCATGCCTAATTTATCTATTTTTGTAAAAACAAGTACAAAAGGAATTCCATTAGTAGCAAGGAATTCCATGAAATCAAGGTCATTTTTTTGAGGTTCCAGACGAGCATCTACTAAGGAAAATACACACGATAGATTTTTGCGCTTAAGCAGGTATTCTTCTGTAAACTGAGCAAATTTGAGTCGGTTCTTTTTCCCTGTTCTAGCATATCCATATCCAGGCAAATCGACCAAATACCAACTCTCATCTACATAAAAATGATTTATTAATTGAGTTTTACCAGGCCTAGAAGAAATTTTTGCCAGATTTTTATTATTCGACAACATATTTATCAACGAAGATTTACCTACGTTTGAGCGACCTATAAAAGCATATTCAGGTTTATTTGTTTTAGGACACTCTGAATATACAGCGCTACTCTTTTCAAACTTTATATGTTTAATATCCATGTTTTATTATGTTTAGTGAGACAAAAAATACGAAATAGATAGCTCCGGTGTTTGTGCCGTATCACTTGCATTCAACTTTCTGTCTACCATATAAAAACGATACATAATGGTATCACTATCAAAGGTTCCCTTGGTGTAGTCCAATTGCACCTGAATATCTGCTTTAATTGTTTTGATCTGCCCCTGAGGTTCTACATAGGGCACCCGATAGTTATGTGGCACTATCAGCTTTCTTTCCACAAATTTTCCATCTATCTTCTGATATAACCGAATAAATAAGTCATTATAAAAGCTACTATCCACACTATAAACTCCCATAGTATCACTTTCCTTTAGTCCAATATCCCCATCACCATCAATCACATGCACAGTAAGAATAACTCTATCAACTTCATTACCAAGAATATCAGCAGTTTTTGACATACTGAAGGATTTGTAACTCACCTGGGGAATATCCGAATAACTCTCCACTTTCAGGCATGAAGACACAACTAGAACATTGATTAACAGTAGGAATAACCATTTTATCGTTTTCATTTGATTACATTTTGAATTGCCATATTCCTTTACTTGCTAACGGTGAATTGTAAATTTCATTCTCCATTCAGACTTAAGTATTCACCGTAAACAAGCAATTCTCATTTTTTCCGCATAAAAATTCGTATAGGCACCCCCATAAAATTCCAGTTTTCTCTAATTTTATTTTCCAAAAAACGTTTGTAAGGATCTTTAACATACTGAGGCAAATTGCAATAAAAAGCAAAACTAGGGACATATCCCGGGAGCTGAGTAATATACTTAATACGAATATATTTTCCTTTTAAGGCTGGTGGCGGATTATTTTCTACCACAGGCAACATAAATTCGTTTAATTTAGAAGTAGCAACCCGTTGTTTGCGGTTTTCATAAACCTGAATAGCCTCTTCCAAACCTTTGAGCAAACGCTGCTTAGTTAATGTTGAAGTAAAAATTATCGGCACATCATTAAAAGGAGCAATCCGTTCCTGAATAGCTTTTTTAAATTCCTTTACCGTGTGCGTATCTTTTTCTATTAAATCCCATTTGTTCACCAAAATTACCAATCCCTTACCATTACGTTGAATCAGATTAAAAATGCTCATATCCTGTGCCTCAATACCCCGCTCAGCATCAATGATAAGAATACAAACATCGGCATTTTCTATGGCACGCACCGAGCGCATGACTGAGTAAAACTCTATATTTTCCTGAACTTTAGCCTTTTTACGTAATCCAGCAGTGTCCACAAGATAAAAATCATGGCCAAATTTATTGTAACGTGTGTGAATAGTATCGCGCGTAGTACCGGCAATATCTGTTACAATATTCCTGCCCCTACCTATCAAAGCATTTATAAAAGACGATTTACCCACATTCGGACGACCGACAACAGCAAATTTTGGAATTTCTTCTATTGTCTCCGCCTTTAGCTCATCAAATTCTTCGACTAGCTTGTCGAGTATTTCACCGGTACCACTACCATTTATTGACGAGATAAGATAAAGTTCACTTTCCAATCCCAGCGCATAAAATTCTGTCGCATCTAAGCGGCGTGAATTATTATCTACCTTATTTACAGCAACATAAACAGGCTTATCGTATTTCCGCAACAGATTAGCCACTTCCCTGTCCATATCAGTAATACCCACCATTACATCCACTACAAAGATAATGCGATCGGCTTCCTCAATGGCCAAACGAACCTGTTTTTTTATCTCTTCCTCAAAAATATCATCCGAATTCGATACATAACCTCCGGTGTCTATAACCGAAAATTCTGCACCGTTCCAATCAGCTTTTCCATAATGCCTGTCGCGCGTAACACCGCTACTCTCATGAATAATAGCGTGTTTTGTTTGAGTAAGACGATTAAATAAAGTCGATTTACCCACATTCGGGCGACCAACTATGGCTACTATATTCCCCATTCTATCCTAAAAGTGCTTTAAATTGTTCAATAATAATATTGATGTCAATGAGCAAATTAGCCTTTTCAGAGGCATATTTTTCACTCAAATTCATATTCTGAAATTGTTCTTTCAAGTCCTCAGCGTCCTCAATCATAGCGTTTAACTTATCCATGTATTTGCATTCGTTCCCATCACGATCTAAAACGAAACTACTTATATCTGAGGCTTTTTGCATCATTTCCTGACTGTTGGCTAAGACCACTCCCGCCTCTTTGCTCGTCTTAAAAAAGCTAAATAAATTAACCGTTAAAGCATAAGCTGTATTTTCTAATTTAGATATATTCAATTGTTCCATTTTTGTTTCCTTTATTTTTCGAGATACCCAAACTGTCGTAAAAAAGATTTTTTGTTTCGCCAATCCTTCTGAACTTTCACAAAAATCTGAATAAAAACCTTCTTCCCAAAAAACAACTCTATATCTTTGCGTGCCGAAGTTCCTATTTTTTTCAGCATAGAACCTTGCTTACCAATTATAATACCTTTTTGTGAATCTCTTTCTACATAAATTACTGCAGCAATTCGGATAATTTTCGCTTCATCAGAGAATTCTTCTACCTCCACTTCCGCAGCATAAGGCACCTCCTGCTGATAATTCTCCAGTATTTTTTCGCGGAGAATTTCTGATACAAAAAAACGCGAAGATTTGTCCGTTAGTTGGTCTTTAGGGAAAAAAGCGGGCGAAACCGGCAAAAGATCCACAATACGTTCCAACAAAGCTGCTATATTAAATTTATGTATTGCCGCCATAGGAATTATTTCTGCCTTAGGCATTTGCTTTTGCCACAGGGCGTCCAATTCCTCTACCTTTTCCTGATTCGATAAGTCAATTTTATTAATCACCACAATAACCGGAATATCAAGTTTATTCACCAACTCCAAAAAATCAATATTTTTATCATGCGTTTCCACCACATCGGTAACATACAGCAAAACATCTGCATCATCAAGTGCCGAAGTGGCAAAACGCAGCATACTTTCCTGTAATTTATAATTAGGCTTCAAAACCCCCGGTGTATCCGAGTAAATAATCTGAAAATCTTCACCATTAACTATCCCCATAATCCGGTGTCGGGTAGTTTGCGATTTTGAGGTAATAATTGAAAGTTTCTCTCCTACAAGGGCATTCATCAAAGTAGATTTACCCACATTCGGATTTCCTACTATATTTACAAAGCCCGCTTTATGCTTGTCCATTTTATCCCTAATCTAAATATTAGCCTACAAAAGTAAGCAATTTACTTAATAACAAAAAGTTTTTTATACCGAATCGGTATCCTATTAGTTATACAAATTTTTGTCAACAGTTCGTTGATTTTTTGCCGCGAATGCGCGAATAATACTGATTAACAACATCGAAGATTAGCCCTTTCTGAACTTTATCTCACAAACTTATTGGTAATGATATATTTTCTGTTCATCTATGTCCTCTGCTTCGTCTGTGTTTTCAATTTCCATTTGCTTTTTATTTTCTAAAAATGTTTTTGTATTCAAATATGTAACCACACTTTTTCCTGTTTCTTTTTCAATTTCTTTTCTTGTATTTCCTGCTATTGAACCGCCCTTATTTGCAATCATTTTGCTATCTCCAAGTGTTTCAGGATTTTTTTCTTTTAATATTTCTATTGTTGTTGTTGCTTCTGCAAGCATACCTTAACTGAAGTTTTGGAGTTCAGAATCAGCTCATAATCAATTCATATTCAGATATTAAAGCTTTAAAAAGTTGTTAAAAAAGTTGCCTATTTCGATTTAAGTTTTTATCTTTTAAGTAATTACAAATCAATTTACAAAAACTATTGAAATATGCAACATGATAAAGGTAAAAAAAGTTAGAACAAATATAAAAAGTAGCCCCAAATGAGGAACAAATTTCAAATAGCATAATGGAAGCTATCAAAAAATTTAACCTTAAGTCTGAATTTTAAAAGGTGAATTTTATAAAAAGAAGTAGAGCTTTAGTGTCCACAATAGGAATTGGCTTATTAATTCTTCCTTTTATGTGATATTTTTTCTGTTTGTGCTTTGTTTTACAGCGCCTTACAGCATAGAAAGTGGACAAAAATGTTTATTATGACCTCGAAAATAATCCGGCGATGAACTGGCAAAATTTTGCTCTTATCATTGGCAAAGCGCTTAAAATATTTAATTGAATGCAGTAATGAGAAAATTGAGTATGTAAAGAAACAGATAAAAGCTTTCATTATAGGTGATACTCCGATAGAAAAGGCAGGGAGATATATTAAGAATCTTAGAAAACATCTATGTCTTTGGTTTCAAGTTATTAGTTCTTGGCTTTTGGCATGGCGAGAGTTTTATTCCAATAGATTTCTCTTTACATAAAGAAAAACGGGACAGTAAGGAACAACAAGCTAAAAATAAACTTATCGCAGCGAATAAAAAGTTCCAAAAATTACAGTCCGAATTAAAAGAGTTAGTACAAAAAAAATCGCAAAAAGCGAGTATTTGCAAAAAAACCTCCGGAATTATAAAGCCAAACCGAACAAAACTAATCAGAAAATATAGGAAGGAGCACAAAAAGCCTATACAAAAATTGAAAAGCGTATTAGTTCAGAAGAAATTTTTCTGACGTTATTAGAAGTATTAGCAAATGCTGCCGGTGTAGATTTTGTTTGCATATATGAGTCCAGTATAAAAAGGTAAATTTGCATCAAAATCGGTCGGACAGCTTCATTAATTAACTGTAAATGAGCTATTTATTTTTACAGTTTTAATAAATCTATCCGATCGGTTTTTAGACCGAACTCAATTATTAATTACAAATACCGGTCTACGAGTACTGCTTTCTGAATCACAACTAACAATTCACCATTAACCATTTTTTTTTGTATATTAAGCGGCAACTATTTTGCAAAAAAAACAGTCTATGAACAAAAAGCATGATATAGGACGCTGTGCGAAGCTAAGGAATAAAGGCTGATTTTTTTAACTATGTGTACTATACTATTTTTAGCCCCAAAATCTATATCTTCTATTGAGTCTAAGTGGTTAATCTTAAAAAGAAATGAAAAAATGAAAAAAAAACAACTTTACAACATCCTTTTAATCGCCTTTTTTGCTTTGTGGCAAATGCCGCTGCGAGCTCAAAAGGCCGAACTTATCCCTACTGATGCAACTCAAGCAGATTTTCTGAATGCCTATCAATTGGCCTTGAAAACCGCAACAAACGACTTTCACACCACTGATGCTTTTTCCGACACTCAGCTTTTTCCGGCTTGGGGCGAACATTCGGTTTACTGGGTGATGCAGGGTGCAAATGCCGGTAAATTTGTACTCTCCATTCCCAAAGCTACTGAGTTTGGCACAGTGAATGGCGACACAGTGCTTAATTACGACTGGCAAGCTGAAACGCTTAGCAGCCTGCAATTTAAACCACTTCCTCAAAGTATAGCCATTTTTCAGGCTACCGATACTTTTGCCGGACAAACGCTCAACTGGGAAAGCGTCTATTTTAAATACAGTATAGAGTCTTTCCTCTATCGGGGCATCTCTGGCTATATCAGCGAAAAACAAATCGTAAAAAATGGCTTTTCGGCAAACACTAAATTACTGATTATTCCGGCTTTTGCCGAAGCTAAACCCGATGCGAAAGCCTATATTGATACGCTATTTGCAAAATATCCTGATTTAAGTATAAAAATAAAATCATTTCTTGCCAACGGCGGCACGCTCTATACCGAAGGCAATGCAGCCTATATAGTCAGCAAATTAGGCTACATGCAGCCCTCAGATTTTGACTTCACCAATGTAGTAAGCCCCACAAATAGCCTTGCACATATCCAGTTTAGGACTAATGCAGAACCTTTTTCTTTTGTGACAGAAAACAAGCAACTTTATGCCTCTAATATTCCCAAAGTAAATATCAGTTCCGGCGTTCTGGCTACTTTGCAGAGCGACAATCGCCCCGTGTATTTCAAATTAGAAAATATTAGTGGCGGAAAAATAATCTGCAATCTGGGATTACCCACTGCCGGCGGTTATCCGGGCGTAGCAGACGGCAGCCGACAATTACAATATACATTTAATGCCATTCTCTCAGCTTTTATGAGCAAAATAGATGCTACACGCTCTGTTTACAACCAAATCCCTGACAATATAACCGTGGGCGACAATGGGGTGGCTTATGATGCCAAAGATACTTTTGAGGTCATTCTTCAAATCCGAAACCTGAGCAATGCCACGATTAACAATATCTCTGTTCAGGAAAAAATAAACAATTATTTCACTTATATAGATTTAATCAGTACCGGCGTAAATCACACCTTAGATAGCAATATGCTTAAATTCCAAGACATTAGTCTGAATGCTCATTCCGAACTAAAAATAAAATACCGCGTGGTAAGCCCAGCGCCCGAAGATTCTATCCGCAAAAAGGTAGATGATTATCTCACTTCGGGTTCTTATATCGCTGTTTCGCAAAACACTACTTCTTATACTGATTTAGGACAAAAAATCAGCTTTAACAAATTCCGCAATTATGCCGATGTAATGTTTAGTGCTCATTTGGTAGCTGATGCTGATGTCAACTGGAAAAACTTTCTGGGTCTGGATTATCAGCCCTTTAAGGTTTTTATGATAATGGAAAATAAGGAACGTACTTCGGCGGTAAATACTGTTTACACGCAGTATGTGCCCAAAGATGTACCCTATTATGGTATAGACCACGCCTTGAATATTCCGATTCTGAAAACACCAGGCGGGAAATATATCCAAATCCTGCGCGGCAGCGATGATGCCTCCAACCCCGAATACGACATGGACAGCGATGGCAAACCCGATGCATGGTTAGACACAGCTTCTATCTATCCCAAAGGCTACACACTTACCGAAGACTCGGTTTATTGGGCTAATCCTTGGGCGCACTTAAAAGACAGCACCTTAACATCGGCTGTTTACGAAGATATCGACCACGATGGCAAAGTGGCACAAGACACTGATGGGGATGGCGTGGTAGATGTAGAAGAGCCAGGCGATAAAATTCGCGTATGGAAAATCACATGGAATATCAACACTGTACAGGGTTACCAGTATTACGACCCTTATTGTTCCTACGAATTGTGGCTCGACCCGCCCGATTTAGTGCCGCTGTCAAAAGGTGTAGCTTATGCACACAGAAAGATAGCCAAAGACAACAGTATGTTTTATCCCTACACCCCGAATATAGACAATGCCGATTTGGCCGATACCTCGTGGAGCTACTGGATGGAGCGTGATTCGACCGGAAATGTGGTCTGGAAAAATTTAATCCTGCAAGACGTAAGTAATTACGAAGGCTTTGCTTATGTAGATACTTCTTATGAAATGAAACCCACCGATACGCTGATTGGCCTGGTTCCCAAACCAAGTCGCGAGTTTATTGCCGTAGTTTCGCTCGGTGGAGAAGAAATAGATATGACGCATCCCACGTCTTCGCATTCGGATTACTCTAATCTGGAATACAATACTATTTTTAACGAGCACCGCATCACGCCTATCCGCACCACTTATACTTATTATGCTCCCCTACCCAATCCACTGCAATTTGAGTACCTTTCCAATGGTTTCCGAATTACGGATTACGACAATGGTGACACCTTAAAATACTTGCCCAAATACGGCAAAGCCAATATCTTATTCGATGTAAGCGCCTCTACGGAATACAGTTACTACTGGATTCGTAATGTAGGCTACGATGTGGACTACAACGACCCTTCTTTGACCATGGACAATGTGGACAAATACGGCGATGGTGTTTTTGGCTATTTCATTTTTGAAATTCCCAAAGGTTTCGGCGATTATAAAATTACTTTGCCTAAAAATGCCGATGGTTCCTATAATTATAGCGCCATGTTGCAGGTCGATGGCAAAGATTTTTCCAAATGGATAAATAACCCCAATACTTTAAACGATTTGGATGTCTGGGAAACCCCTTTTACCTATCAGGTGTATGTGCCACAAATACTCATTCCGCCAGCCTTAGATGATGATAATTTCGATGGCATTGACGATTGGATTGACGACCGTGGCGACCGTTTTGTTTCCCAAACCGGCTATTTGCACGATGCCTTTATGCAGGGCAATGGCGAAGATTATCCTTTGGATTCGCCCTTTATTTATAATCACGAAGATTACGGCTATGCCATGCGCGACAGCGGTTGGTCTGCCGGCCCCGACAGCACTTATGGCGATGACCATTTTGAAAATCTCGGGAAAACCCGCTTGCAAATTAAAGCTATTTACGAAGGCAAAGGCAAAGAGGGCCCTGTGGAAATTGGTAAAGGCGGAACACTGGTTTGCGAAGAAATTTTTGGCGGTTCGCCCTGGGTGATACATTCTCATCAACTAAACGGCTATGCCATAGGTATGGATGTAAGTCTGCAATCCGAATTATATCCGCAAAACCCACATTTTGGCAAAGATACTGTTCTGATAAAATATACAGTACAAGATGCCGATGAACCACATGAATTTAACGATAAATTCTCACCCTATACCGCATCCAATGGCTATGGCGAAGTCTCGGCCACCACATTGGTAGGCGGCAAAGACCCGTGCAGCCTTATTTCGCCCGATTTAGAGACTTTCTCTATTATCGACATGGATTTCGACAAAGCCAATATTACACTCATTCCTTTTGCCGACACCGCAAGTACCGGCGATTTGTCCGATTTTCCCAAACAGGAAAGCGGTACTTTTGTGATGCTAAAAGTAGAAATGAATAATGGAACGGACGATAACTGGCTGAATACAACTATAAAGCCTCAGCTATCAGCCAAACTCGGAAACAGCCAAATAGTACTGAACTATGTAGCCTATCCGCGTCCACTAGTTCCCGGCGACAATATCGGTGCTTTTAAAGCCGGATGGCGTTTTAATCAGCCCGAAGGAGAAGTGCTGGTGAAATTAGGCGACAGCCTGAATATGCTGCAACCCTCGCGCCGTGCCTATTTCATTTATCTGATTAAATTAGATTCCACGTTGCAAAATGGCGTTTATACCATTCCTTTTACACTCACCGGCACGCAGGCACATTACACCGGAGAGAACAGCAAGGAATTAAATATTGAAGTGCCCGAAGCTAAATTCAGCCTAACCGACAAAGACGAGAAAGGCCGTCCGCTAAGCTGGCAAAAAATAGTTATCGGACAAGGTAATTTGATGGATATTGTTAGCAATGGTGCAGATATTCTTAATCCTTTGCAGAATGTACGTTGGTCATTGCAAAATGTTAATGCCAATGATTTTGACAGCCTGAGCCAAAGTCTACCGGCTACAGCAAGCGGAAATGCTGAGACCATTGATATGTCTCAATTCAAAGTATTTCCAAAGGTAGATACGGCCAAATTATTTATTTTGGAACAAGCAGAAACCGACATTCAAAGCACC
>CAYQXT010000108.1:0-10133 GCA_964421365.1 uncultured Bacteroidaceae bacterium | reverse complement strand
GCATCTTTGTAAAATAAGATATCTCCTTTTATTAGGAAGATATATATTTTTTGATCGTATTTATTAAAACTTAAAGTTAGGTCTTCTTTAACTGCTTTGTATTTTGAATTTTCAATCCATTTCAATAAATCACTTTCTGAAAAGTTGAAATTTATGAATAATTTTTTTAATAACAAAGCGAGATTAAAAGAAATACTTAACGGAAAGTTATTTTCCATCTCAATTTGTTTTGTCAAGTTCATTTTTTCAACGAAACCAAATTTTTGAATAAGTTTTTCGTAATACTCTGGAAATAGTCTTGAAAGAATTAGGATTGCTGTACTGCTAAGTGTCTTATTTGGATTATATACATGAGCTGCAATCACATTTGGAGGTAGTTGTATTTTCTTATCGTTAATGGCCATTAAAGTACATAGAATGGACCACTTACTTAAATAATTGGCACCTCTTCCTAAAAGTGAGATGAGTAAAGGATTATCCATTATAGAAATAGTGAAAAACTCGGATAATATAAGAGTTTTTTCTTGTGCAGATATTTCGTCTAATAGAGGAAAAATAATTGGTTTAAGTTCCTCATCTATAAATAAATCCATTAATTCAATAGCAAATCCTATTTCTTCTGTATTTCCAGAAGAAATATTTTTTCTGATTTGAAAAATGGAGTTTTTATCGTATCGTAGAGCCAGTAAATCAAAAAGTTCAATATAAGCACTATGAACTTCTTGTTTTAAACTGTGAATTAAATATTCTGGCATATTTTCAGTTTGAGCTTTTCTGAGGGCTTCCATGTTCCATGCATACAGCTGTGCTTTTTGCTCTATTGCTTGTTGAAATTCTCTAAATTTTTGTTCGGGGAGTTGAACATCAAGGTCTATTAATATTTTAATAATTGTACTTGCAATTTTTCGATGATAAAAATTGAAATTTGTAATTAAAAAGGGGATACTGTCTAAAGATTTTATTCCATTTAACAGGCTTACAATCTCTTCAAGTTCTTTAGGTTTATCTAAAAATTTTTGGAAGTCATTGATTAAGAACGGGGTAACTCTTTCTCCAATATCAATTAATGAATTGCGAGCATATAGCTGGTAAATATCGGAATGAAGTTCTTCTATTAAAAAGCGAATTATTTCGTCTTGAGGATAATAGGCGGAAGTAATTATTGCTTCTTTTTTTATATCAGAATTTAAGTTTCGGAGTAAATTTAAAAGGATAGGGTGATATATTCTATCTGTTTTATAGCGCAGAAACTTAGCTAAATATATTATTTTTTCTTTATTATCTGATTTCACTATGCGCATTAAATTGTCAGTAGAATTTGTTTCTGGCAATTTATTTTTTAGAAAATAGGTTGTTTCTTGTATCCTTAAAACTATATTGCTGTCAAAATTTTTTGCGGGTAATTTTTCGAGATGGGGAATTGCTGAAAAAATAGTTTGTTTTTTTACTTGTTCTAAAATAGTTAGCATATCTTTAGTCTCTGCAATTTTAATCTGCTGGATAATTTCCTGTTCGTATTTTAGTGGATTATTAATGGCCAGAAGATTGAGATTCCTTTTCCAGATATTAATCGGTAAATTGTGAGATTCTGAATTAAGTATGTTATCTAGTAAATTGGTCTCAAAATTAATAAGTGTCGAGTGTAAAGAAAGCTTATATTGTCGGTATAGTCTTATTCCAACAAATGCCCAGAGGATAATTAAAAATACAAGGATGTATATGTAGCCGATAAGCGTAACAAAATATCCTAAACCCGTTAGAATTAAACCGGCCGAAAGAGCCGACAGTTCATTGACAGTTCCATCGATTCTTGATTGTACTTCGTGACGGTAGTTTGGTGAAAGAGATTGATATAGCGTTTTGAAGGCTGGGATTTCGATAGCATCTCTAATAGACATTGAAAAGAGACGATTGAGTGATAATAGTAAGAAAATCAATATGAAAGTACTACTTGCAGAATTGGAGATAATGATAATGAGAAGGCTAAAAATTATCAGAATAACGGGTAGTATTAATAAACCTACCCGAAGCCCGTAGTTTTTCATTAGTTTGCTATATACGAGTGTTTTGAGTAGAAATCCGAATATCATCAAGGTACCGGAAAAAATTCCGAGAAAACTCTTCATATCTTGTTCTTCAGGATATTGTTTCTGTGCGGCAGCAAGGAACGTAAAGGCAATAAAAAACAAAATAACCATGGACAAAGCAACGTAGGCTACCATTGTTTGTATATATTTATCTTTGCTTAATAGCTTTCTGAAACTATTTTTCGATTTATCTAGCTGTTTGTTTGTTTCTGATTCTTTAAATGCCTCAAACAGAGTTAATACATATTGGGAAATTGCAGCCAAACTAAGGCTGATACCTGCAATTAGAATTAAATCTTCGGTTTGTATATTTAATTTTAGCGTACTAATTAGAGGTATAAAATAACTAATAAGGATGGTTCCAAAAATTTGGCCGGAGCCAATTAAGCCGAATAGTCTTTTTCCCTGCCTTAAAGTAAATAGCCGGCCAACAACTCCCCAGAAGTTAACGATAGCAACAATGTTAAGAGGACCCAAAAGAATAAAAGTAATAAAAATTAATTCTTTACTTGATCCAAAAAATTTATAACTAAACCATAAACCGATAGTTATTACAGAAAGAAAGAAAACAGAAAGGACAGAAAGGCTTCTGAAGGGTATCTTTTGCTGAAATTTGGTGTAGAAAAAGGTCAGAATTATACCGGCTACCCCCGAAATAGTATATGCCTTAGCAATAAAAGCCTCTTCAAATGAGTTTAAAAATAAAGTATGTGCACTAATATCGAATGCGCCATAAAATATACCGATAAATAAGGAATGTATGAGAAGCAAAGAAACACTTCTTCTTTCTGAGGATTCTATATTGAATGCGTCTAAAATTCTTTTTTTAATCATTGCTTAAAAATAGATAAAAAATTAATCATTGCAATAAATAGACCTAACTTTGTCTAAATGATTTTTTTTTGGTAAATTTATTAATTGCGTCTGAGTTTATCTACTTGTTTTTCAATATGTTAGTGAGTAATCGTATTGTTCCAACAAAGAAAGACCTTGGCAGAATTTTGTTAAATTCGCCACTTTAGAATTATTTTTTTGTAAATTGTCTTTCGGGTTAGAAGCGATTGTTTAATTTTAGTGCGTAAAATCACCCCTCGATTCTAAAGGCATAGTATTTGCTAATAATTTTTAAAATTAATTTATGTTTGGATTTGCGGATAATGTATCAGAAAAAATAGGTAAGCGAAGAGAAGTTGTTTACCTTGTTTTTGCCGGATTATTTCTTGGCTCCCTAACAATGCTAAATATATTGGGCATCTCCCGTTTTATAGATTTATCATTTAATATTTTTGGAGTCCATGTTCCTTTTACATTTGCTATCGGTGTTTTGGCTTATCCGATAACATTTCTGTGCACGGATTTTATTAGTGAATTATATGGGAAACAACGAGCTAACACATTGGTTTGGATAGGATTAATGCTTAATCTTTGGGTTATTTTTATTCTTTGGTTAGGAGGTATTTTACCTCCAACCGACCATTTAATAATGAGTCCTACTGGAACAGGCTATAATTACTTGCCTCCACTTCCTACGCTTGATAATTTTTCGCATTCAGATTGGGCCTACTTTCGTGTTCGCCAATTAACTTTTGGTGCCGTCACTGCTTCAATGGTTGCTTATTTGACAGCTCAATTTGTTGATGTTCAGATTTTTCATTTTTTAAAGAGATTAACAAAAGGAAGGCATTTATGGATTAGGAATAATTTTTCTACACTTACCAGTCAAATGGTAGATAGTACAGCCGTAATCTTAATCACACATTATTATGCTCATGCTTTACCAATTGATAAAACAGAACCTTTATTTGCACAGTTAATGATTTATATTGTCTCCACTTATGTTTTTAAAATGGTTGCTGCTCTTGGAGATACGATACCATTTTATATAGGAGTGAACTATTTGTCGAAGTATTTGCACATTGACTCTATAAAAGAGTATAGAGATAAATATTGATGCGAATATTAATTATTGGATGTAGTAGTGGAATAGGCTTAGAAACACTAAAATATATTTACAAAAATTCTGAGCATCAGATAGTGGCACTCTCACATAATCTGAATTCGTCAGATGAAATAACATCATTACAAAACAGGAAAAGAATTCTGTTTTATGAAATTAATTTACAGGATAATGATTCTATAAAAACGGCTATTGATTTTATTCTAGAAAAAAAACTATGGCCAGATGTTGTAATTTATAATGCAGGACTTTTATACAATAAAAAATTCACCGATTTTACTGATGAGGTTATTGATGCACTTTTTGCAGTTAATTTTTTGGGTTATGCAAAACTCTTACAAAATCTTTTAGTTATTATGCCCGAGAAACAAGTACATTTTTTAAGTATTGTATCAATGGCGGCTGTGCAAGGAAGTGTTAAATTTCCTGGGCTGAGTTATTATTCAGCTTCAAAAGCAGCCTTGGCAGCCCTTACGGAGTCGCTTGCTTCGGAATATGGTGAAACACTTTTCCGATTCAATTCTTTAGCGCTTGGAGCAGTCCAAACCAAAATGCTTGAAGAGGCTTTTCCCGGCTATAAAGCGCCTGTTTCAGCTTCGGAAATGGCAGAATTTATTGCTTGGTTCGCTCTGAATGGTAATCGCTTTTTTAATGGAAAGATAATTCCAGTAGCTCTAAGTACTCCTTGATAAAAAAATATAATTAATAATTCACTATTGTTTAATATCGTTTTTCGCCCGCCCGTATTTCAATTTTTAAATCGTTATTCGGTGGAATAAGAGGACAAATAAAAGCTGAATTATACGCACAATAGGGATTATAAGCCTGATTAAAATTTATTTCAAGATTCTTAGGTTTTAATTTGCTTAAATAAAACTCTAGGTATCTTCCGGCCTCGTATGTTTCTGTTTTATTAGTTAAATCTTTAAAAGGCAGCCATAGATAATCAGGATTTTTAGGAGATTGAAATAGGTGAAGTGAATAATTTTGATTTTGATATTCAAATATTAGCTTACCAAAAATCAAATAGTGCTCAGTGTAGTCTCCCGAATTTCCAATCTCGATTGTTTCTTGTGACTCATTTTTTGTTAGCTGTGCTTTAAGTACAAAATCAGGGTTAAATTTAAAATAATTCAATTTGGTAAAACGTTTTCGTAAAATTCTGGGAATAGGTGATTTGGGACTTGTTTTGAAGAATAAATTTTTTTGTTTTCGTAAACTTTCTAACTTTTGAGCGTTCATAAGCAAGGAATTAAGTAGTTAATAATTAACAGTGAATAGTTTTGCTAAGCTTGATAATAAGAATAATGCAAAATATTAAAAAGTTGAATATATTTACACAGTTAATTACATGATTTAGTAGGCAAAAATAATTTATTTTTCTAAAAAAGAAAAACAGAGCCATAGATTGGTGATAAAATTTGAGATAAAAATATAGAATAACAATAAAATATTTATATCTTTGTGATGCGGATAGGATTTTAAAATTATATTTGTAATAATATGAATAAATATTTTAATGTATCATAAAAATAAGATTGAATGAATCAAGATAAATTTAGTTTGTATAATTATCATAATACATTTGATAAAGATATTTTAATTTCTTTCAAAGGGCCTTTTGATAAGCATATATTGGCCATAATAGGTAATTATATTGAAGTAATTTTGGGTAAAAATCCTAAAGCAGGGAAGAAAATATTCAAAATATTTATCGAATTAGCTCAAAACATTGCTTTTTATTCTGCAGAAGGTCGTGAGGACATGAGTGCCGAAGCGGGTATAGGTACATTGGTAATCGGAGAGTTTGATAATCATTACTCTTTTGTTGCAGGAAATGCCGTAAGAGCCGAAGACGTAATAGAAATAATTGAGAAGAGCGAAGTAATAAATTCTCTGGATAGAGATGGTTTGCGCGAGTATAAACGACAACAACGTAAATTACCACAGGGAGCGAAAGGGAGTGCACATATAGGATTGGTTCAGGTGGCACTTACAGCAGCAAGCCCACTGGATATTGAAGTAACTCCAATAAACGAAAAATATTCTTTTTTCACCATATCTGTAAACGTTGAGAAATAAAATAATTGTCCATGGAAAATTTAGAAATTAAGGGATCAAGAGATGTATATTTTATTCCTTCAGTAGATTTCAATGCCGAAACTGGTTCGTGTGTTTTAGCCGGCGAGTCATACCTTGAAGAAACTGTAAAATTTTATATGCCTCTATATGAGTGGCTCAAAAAATATACTACCGATGAAAAAAAAGCCATAGAATTCAATTTTAAATTGTCTTATTTTAATACGAGCTCTTCGCGTTGTATATTAGATATATTAAATATATTAAAGGACTATGAAGAGAATAACGGAGAGGTTACTGTAAACTGGTATTATGATGCCGAGGATACCGATATGGAAGAGGAGGTAGAGGATTATATGATAGAGTCTGAACTGAAAATTAATCTTATTCCTACCTAAAGCAAAATTAAAACTGAGATTTGGGCAATTACAAAAAGTGATTGCTTTTTTTTATAATAATATTATTTTGGTATGAAATCTGTTTACTAAGATATAAATAGTAGAGAATGGATAAAATAGAAATAAAAGGGAATAGGACTATACCTACCATACAACTTGATCCGGAAAAAGGATTATACTTAATCGAGGGACGTTCTTGTCCTGAGGATGTTATGCGTTTTTATGCTCCAGTTATAGAGTGGTTAGATAAACAAAAAGATAATTTATCAGGAAAAGTAGTCTTTGAATTTAAATTGATTTATTTCAATACAGCCAGTGCAAAAATCCTGCTTAATATAATGCAACGAATAGAACAAATTTATCAGGCAGGAAAAGATGTACTTGTAAAGTGGTATTTTCCTGAGGATGATGAGGACTTGGAAGAAGCAGGCGAGGATTATAAAGATATGATTGATTTGCCTTTTGAATTAATATCTTATGAATTAGAAGATTAAAAGAGGCTGTTTTTTAGTCTTTTTTAATCTTCAATAATTCATAAATGTTAGTTTTTCTTTTTTATTACTTAGACTGATATATTTTTGTTTCAGAAAAATGGTTCACACATCACATTTAAGTTTCCATTTTATCGTTAATTTAATTCTCTGATTTTCAGGATTAATTTACCGTTGCTTAATAAGATTTTACTAATTTGATAATATCAATAATAAAAGCTAAGTTACCATCTCCTAAAATAGTTGCACCACTAAACTGGTGTGAATTTTCAAATAAACTACCTAAAGGTTTTATTACTGCTTGATGTTCGCCAATGATTTTGTCTACTTCGAGGGCATAAAATTTATCACTATATTGAATAACGGTAATTCTTGATTTAGGATTATCTGTTTTGGGAAGCGAAAGTACCTCCGACATATTCACCAAAGGAATTAGTTTGCCATTATACTCATAATTGTTCTGGATTTTAGTAATTTTCTTTTCTTTAGAAACAATTTCACAAGAATCTATAAAACTCAGAGGTATAATAAATGGTTGATTACTTATAAGAACCAATAATGAGTCTATAATAGATAGAGTTAGCGGTAATTTGAGCGTAACACTGGTACCTAAGTCTATCTCCGAATCAATTTCAATTTCGCCCCTAATATCGGCGATATTTTGCCGAACAACATCTAGCCCTACGCCTCGACCTGAAATTTCAGTAACCTTTTTGGCTGTAGTGAATCCGGGAAGGAAAATTAAGTTATAGATTTCTTTTTTAGACAATTTTTCATTAGCTTCGATAAAGCCTTTCTCTATGGCTGTTTTTCTTATCATTTCGGGATCAATACCTTTTCCATCGTCCTGAACCTGAATGAAGACATTTGTGCCTGAGTAAAAGGCAATAAAACGAACAATTCCTTCTGACGATTTCCCTTTTTTAATTCGATCTTCTTTACTTTCGACCCCATGGTCAATACAATTTCTAATGATGTGCATTAGGGGGCCTTCAAGATTATTTATAATCGTTTTGTCTAACTCTGTTTCCGAACCTTCAACTACAAAATTTATTTTTTTATCTAAATCCTTAGCCAAATCATGTACCAGTCTGTTGAGTCGAACCATGATTGAATTTAGTGGTACAAGCCTTATATTTAGAACATTATCTCTAAAACTTCTGGATATTTTATTCAAATTTTCGACTAAATCATCCATCTCAGAATAATTCTTTAATTCGTGCTGAAGTTCGAGTCTGGAACCTAAAATAACCAGTTCACTAACTAAATTCATTAGTTCATCTAATTTAGCTGATGGTACTCTAACTGAATCCTGAATAGAGGATTTTGTGAGAAACTGATTTATTCGGTTAAAGGATTCTTCCCGATTTTTTTCTTCTACGCTCAAATTCTTTGCTGGTTCGTTTTGTACACTTAGTTTTTTTAAAATCTCAGAGATAAAGTTAACTCGTTCTGAAAAATCTTTCGGATCATATATATTGTCAAGGCTTTCTTTTAGCTGTTTGCTTTTATTTAATCTACTTATGTCGTCTAGCTCAATTATCGTGTATTCATCATCTAAGAAAAACATAAAAACGTCTTCAATATTTTCTTTTGATTCGGCACTGATTATAATTTCCCATTTAAGATATAATTCGTCCGTTTTTATTGTATCTAGAGTGGGCAGATCTGTTTTTATAACATGTAAATAATAATTTCCAATCTCTTCTAATTCATCAAGTGTAGCCTGTATATTTACTCCTCTCTTAAATGTTTCTTTAGCCGGATTGAATAGAACATGGAAAAAGTGGGTTGAATGATTGGTGTTTAACTTTATCTCTTCCAGAGAATTGTAGTTTTCAAGCGATTCAGTACTGGAGAAATTTATGATAATCATAAATTCATTCTTCATCTCCTGATTTAATTTGTCATCAGAATTAAGTAAAAAGTTTACTAAATCTACTCCGGTAAAACTATGTTGTAAGATTTCATTATCAAGAATTAATTTTCCAGCTCTGATTTCATCATATATGTTTTCTAAAGAATGCGTGAGTTTACCCACATTGTCGAAACCATACATTCCTGCTGTACCTTTTAATGTATGCATTCCACGGAAAACTGATTCGATAATTTGTTTATCATTTCGTTTTTTTTCCAAAGCGAGTAAATTATTTTCTAATTCACTGACAAGTTCCTTGGCATCTTCTATAAACTTTTTCTTGAATTCTTCCATCGAATACAATTTTTATTTAATACATTTTTCAATAATTGAAAGAAATTTATCCATTTTAAATGGTTTTTGTATCCAGCCGGTAACTGAGGCATCACGTGCCATTTCTTTCTTTTTTTTGTCGGTTTCTGTTGTCAGCATTAGAATGGGTAGAAATTTGTATTTTTCCAAATTTCTGACTTGTTTAGAAAGCTCTATTCCGCTTATCCCCGGCATGTTAAGATCAGTAATGAGTAAGTTAATATCTTTCCCATCAAATAATTTGAGCGCTTCTTCACCACTTCTGGCTTTTAATACATTATATCCATTATTTTTAAGCGTAAAGTCAATAACAAATAATGTATTTTCAAAATCATCTACAACAACAATTGTCTTTTTATCCATGAGAGCAATTTATATTAATTCATTTGTTCCAAAATTAACACAATTTTGAATTTTAAAAGTAAACAAAAAAATGCAAAAAAAAAAGCTTAACTAGTTTTAGTTAAGCTTTTTTTTTTAATAGTTTTTATCGTATCCTGTCCACCGAGCGAATCAAGGCATCATCCTTACGTATTCCTCTGATAGATAGCACTAATAATATTATGTTTATTAAGGGAAGGGCAATTGGATAGTTCCAACTAATATTTGTACTTATTTCTGTCTGAGCAACGAAATAGGTATAAAAAGCAATTAAAATATAAATTCCGATTTGTAAAAAAAGCGTAATTTTCGCCAATCGTGCTTGCAAAGTTCTTTTTTTGAACAATAGAATATCAATGATGGTGAAAATTAGTATTAAAAAAATTAATAGAGCAATTGGCAATGTGTTCATATCTGTAACAAGTTGCGTATTCACAAAATGAGTGAGACCAAAACTATCAAATAAATATAGTATATCAGTATGAACGTAGGCAAAGGGAGTAAATAGGA
>CAYQXT010000107.1:0-10144 GCA_964421365.1 uncultured Bacteroidaceae bacterium | reverse complement strand
GATAAGCCGTCTGATTATAGCCGATATCGCTCCACATTCCTACGCTTCACAAGTTGGCGAAGCACCGCAATTTCAAACTCATAAAAACATTATTAAAGCTATGCTATCAATTGATTTTGATATAGTTAGCAGGCGTCAGGATGTGGTTAAGCAATTGAGTAGTACTCTCGCTGACCAGCGGATTATAAATTTTTTACTTAAAAATCTTAAAAAAGAAGGGAATAGCCATTTTTTCTGGCAATTGAATGTCGAAGCCCTGAAAAATAACCTTGAGAATATATTGAAAGGGCTAAATTCTGCTGATTTTGAGGTCGGAAATTCACTTAGACAGTCTCCAGTCTTATTCCTAAAGGCCGAAAATTCCGATTATATCCGCGAACAGGATTATTTGGCTATTCATAAAATTTTTCCTTATGCCGATATTGTTACTATTTTTGATGCAGGTCACTGGTTACATGCCGAACAGACCGAAGCTTTTTTGCAGGCCATTATGAGTTTTATTTTTGATTAAAATTTTCTATCTTTGACAGTTCAATGAAACAGGCCATACCTGAGATAATAATTGAGACATAGAGGAGAATAATAAAAAAGTGAATCAATTCTCAAGCAGACTACAAATTTTAAACAGCTGAAAATAAAAGTAACAAAATGATACAACTAAAAGAAGGCGATAAAGCCCCCGAAATTATCACCCAAATAGACGGTCAAGAGTTTAAATTATCGGCACTAAAAGGGAAAAAAATAATTCTGTATTTTTATCCTAAGGATAATACGCCCGGCTGTACAAACGAAGCCTGCAATCTCCGTGACAACTACGAAGATTTGCAGAATAAAGGTTTTACAGTAATAGGAGTGAGCCCGGATACTGAAGAAAAGCACCATAAATTTTCGGCAAAATACGAGCTTCCTTTTGCTTTAATTGCCGACCCCGAGAAAATAATAATCAATGATTATGGTGTTTGGGGTGAAAAAAAATTATACGGAAAGAAGTCCATGGGATTACTTCGTACCACATTCATAATTGATGAAGAAGGAATTATCCTGAAGATATATAAGCGTGTGAAAACAAAAGAACATACCGAACAGATATATAAATCCTTAAAAATAGAAAAATAAGCGATGGCAAAAAAAGAAGCAACGGATGTGAGAGCCGAAAAAATGAAGGCTTTGCAGAGTACCCTTGATAAATTAGATAAAAATTATGGAAAAGGAATAATCATGAAATTAGGTGATAAGCCAGTGATTGATATTCCGGTTATCTCTTCCGGTTCTATTGCCTTAGATGTTGCTTTGGGTGTAGGTGGCTATCCAAGAGGCAGAGTTGTAGAGATATACGGTCCTGAATCATCCGGTAAAACCACGCTGGCTATTCATGCCATAGCAGAGGCGCAGAAACAAGGCGGCTTGGCAGCTATTATTGATGCTGAGCATGCTTTTGACCCTACTTATGCCAAAAATCTGGGAGTAGATATAAACAATCTTTATATTTCGCAGCCTGATAATGGCGAGCAAGCCCTTGAAATTACCGACCATTTAATCCGTTCTGGCGCCATAGATATAGTTGTAATAGACTCTGTAGCAGCGCTTACTCCAAAAGCAGAGATTGAGGGTGAGATGGGTGATTCCAGAATGGGATTACAGGCACGCCTGATGTCGCAAGCTTTGCGGAAATTAACGGCCAATATTAACAGAACAAATGTTACGGTTGTCTTTATTAACCAGTTGCGTGAAAAAATAGGCGTAATGTTCGGCAATCCTGAAACCACTACCGGAGGTAATGCGCTTAAATTTTATGCTTCTATACGTGTGGACATTAGGAGAATAGGCCAGATAAAAGATGGCGATGAGGCTAGTGGAAACCGTGTGCGTGTGAAAGTAGTGAAAAATAAAGTGGCTCCACCATTTCGAAAAGCCGAATTTGATATTATGTATGGCGAAGGAATCTCCAAAGTAGGCGAAATTATAGATTTAGGTGTAGAACATAATATTGTGAAAAAAAGCGGTTCGTGGTATAGCTATGGCGAAACCCGTTTAGGACAGGGGCGTGATGCCGTGAAAAATTTAATCAAAGATAATCCTGAATTAGCCGCTGAATTAGAAGCCAAAATTCGTGCAGCCATTCAGCAGAAAGCTGACGATAAATAGGCTATTAATAATGGAGAATTTTCTAAGTTTTAGCACAGATTAGCAGACTTGCTAATAAATAATTGTATAATGAGTAAAAAAAAGCACCCAATAAAAAATTGTGTGCTTTTTTATTTTATGAACCTAAAGGATTTGCCTTAATTTAAGATTTACTTTCACATCTATGTCTTGCGTCAGCATCTCACGAGTGGTTACTTTTGTTTTTAAATTATGAGTTTGATCTAAAAAGCGGTCAGACAAATAGATTTATTAAAACTGTAAAAATAGACAGCTTACTTACAATTGATTAATGAATCTGTCCGACCGATTTAGATACAAGTTCACCTTTTTATACAGGACTCAATTATTTTATAGTTTTCAATAAAAACATATATTTTCAAAAAAATGTGTACATTATTTATATAAATTTGGGGATATATATTTTTTATTTATCTTAGCTTATTAATTCATCAGTTGAAGATAAAAAACATGAAAACAAATAAAATTATTTTAATGGCTATAGATTTTGGAGAGCAATCTAAACTTGCTGTTGACTTTGCCGCTTATTTTGCCGAAAAGAATCAGTCGGAAATTCTTTTTTTACACGTCATTGAGGAAACCTCGTGGTTGTCTAAATTATTAAATTCAGAGAAAAAAGAAGAAATCCAACAAACTACGCTTAAAGAATTGGAGCAAATAGCCAAAGAATATTCGGAAAAATATAAAAAAGTACCCTTTAAAGTAAAAGTTACCTTTGGAAAGCCATACGAACAAATATTAAGTGTATCGGAAGAAGTACAGCCCGAATTTATCATGATGGGTAAAACTGAAGAACCCTCATTGGGGCAAAAACTTTTGGGTTCAAACACAAATCATATTATTAATGAGTCCAAATTTCCGGTTCTTTCTATACGTGGCGAAGTGAATTTAAAGGAAGTTTCTTCGGGAGAGATGAATTTTGTAGTTCCGATAGATGTAACAAAAGAAATTAATGACCAACTTTCTGCCGCAGTGGAGTATGGTAAATTGTTCGATGCCCGAATCGACCTCTACACTGTATTGACTAAAGATAGTGTTGCACAGGAGCTTAAGGCCTTGACACGTTTGCATGGAGCCAAGGAAGTTGTATCAAAAGCAGGTTTAAAATCCTCTGAAAAATTAGAAAAGCAGGAAGATAAAACGGTTACTGAGATGATTTCTGATTATGCAAAAAGCGAAAAAGCTGAATTAATCATTATTTTAACTCAACAAAAGCAAAGCACCATTGACTATTTTATTGGTTCTACAGCCAAGGATTTGCTGAATAGTTCTATGATACCTGTATTGAGCGTTTTACCCTGGGAGGATAATCAGGAAACTATTTTTAGTTATTTTGTAAATCCTATGGGAGTTCTTTAAATGATTATTTATTGTAATTTTTAAGCTCCGAAATTGGGTTTTCTTGAGATTTTTGATTTGATAGGCACTTTTGTTTTCGCAATAAGCGGGACATTAGCGGCATCTGATAAACGTTTTGATTTATTCGGGGCTATCTTTGCCGGCTTTGTTACAGCCGTTGGCGGAGGTAGTCTTCGCGATATGTTACTCGGTGCTTATCCTTTGGCATGGGTAAAAGACCTGAATTATATTTACATTATTTTTTGCGCCGTAATCGTAACTTTTTTATTTAAGAAGTACATTCTTCCCTGGCGCAAAACCTTGTTCTTATTCGATACTATTGGTATAGGCGTTTTTACCATTTTGGGAATGGAGAAGGCATTAGCTTTAGGCGTACAACCAATTATTACCATTATGATGGGTACAATTTCGGCCGTTTTTGGTGGCGTTCTACGGGATACTTTTAGTAACGAAATCCCACTTATTTTTAGAAAAGAAATTTATGCTACAGCCTGTATAATAGGAGGTTTATTGTTCCTTCTGCTTCGCCATTTTCAGGTAAACGAAAACATAAATATAATGACTACCATTGTTTTTGTGATAGTTATACGTTTGGTAGCCATTAAATTTAAACTTTCCTTGCCTCAGCTAAACGAATAGTTAAGTAATTGTGAATTATTAATTGAGGAATGTTAATTTTGTTTGTCGCTAAAGAACAGTTTGTTCTCAATAATTTACAAATAAATATGTACAGGGAGTTCATCAGAATTTCAATTCACTCATAGGGATATAAAATGCACATAAGCCGTGCCGGGGAAATGACGATAGTCGCCAAATCCAAGCTCTAAAGCAGGTCTTCGGCTTGCACCCAAATGAAAAGGAATCCCTTTAAACAGATAGTCAACACCTACGATCCCAAGAACTCCAATACCTACAAAGCTCGTGTTCTCCAGTAAGAAACACCGTAATCAAAGCTATATTTAACATTCCAACTATTTCGGATAAAAGCGCCAAAGCCAAGCATTAATTTAAAATCGGGCTCTGTCTTTGATAGATCTCTGAAATAAAGTTTATTAATCCCTAAACCGATACCAGTATGTTCAAAAGAGAGCAAAAATTTTAATTTTTTATTTATTTCTAAGGGTCTTAAATAACTAATTCCTGCTCTGTAATCAAATTGTATACCCAAAAGAGGCTCTGCGTTTTGTGCGCTTACAACATGGTGTTCAAAAAAACTAGAAAAATAGTAATGCTGTTATTTTATTCATAGTCATAAAGTTATAAAATATTGTAAATAAAAATAGCTTTTCTTTCACCTATTGAATTTTTATCTAAATTTGAAATATTAATTAACAGTAATAAAGTTGCATTTGCAGCTTGAATTCAGCTGTTCATTGCAGTTTGAAAAAGTAAATTTATTAAAAATAGATTTTTTGTTTTGTAAGTTATTGTTTTAAGCATATTAAATTTTGTGATTTTTACTTAAAATAAACTTGCAAGGTTTTTTTCCTGAACTTTTGTGTTACATTGCATCAAATTTATGAAAAAAATAGGTTAAATAGTTTTTTTTTTGTATATTAAAAAAAAAATCATGAGTACAGAAGTTGAATATTTGGGATTAAAACTGAAAAATCCAATTATCGTTGGAAGTTCCGGTCTGACCGGAAGTGTTTCCAAAATAAAAGAATTAGCTAAAAATGGTGCTGCCGCCGTTGTGTTAAAGTCTATTTTCGAGGAAGAAATAATGCTGGAGTACCAGAATATAATAAAGGATATTCCCGAAGGCGAACATCTGGGAAGATATGATTATTATGACTACAAAATTAAACAAGACAACGTAAAAGCTTATTTAGAACTGATTAAACAGGCTAAAGCAGCTGTTGATATACCCATTATTGCAAGTATAAATTGCACTTCAGGTTACGAGTGGCAATTTTTTGCTCAAAAAATACAAGAAACCGGAGCAGATGCTATTGAGTTGAATATATTTATTATGCCTTATTTACTTGATAAAACAGGCTTAGATAACGAAAATCTTTATTTCGACATCATTAAAAAGGTAAAAGCAGAGGTTAGTATTCCGGTTTCGGTAAAAATGAGCTACTATTTTTCCAATTTAGGCCGGTTTATTGTCCGCTTATCGAAGGAGGCAGACGGTTTGGTTCTTTTCAATCGTTTTTATAGTCCTGATTTTGATTTAGAAGAGGAGAAAATTGTAGCCGGACACGTGCTGAGTTCTAAATTTGAAATGCACATACCACTTCGCTGGATTGCCATGACCCACGGCAGACTGCATTGCGATGTGGCCTCGTCAACAGGTACGCATAATTCTGATGGGGTAATAAAAATGATTCTGGCCGGAGCAAAGACCGTTCAAGTGGTTACAACCTTGTATCAGCACGGAGCTAAGGAAATTCAGAATTTACTGAAAGGTTTGGAAAGTTATATGAGCAAAAAGGGCTACAATAGTTTAGAAGATTTTCGAGGAAAATTAAGCTTGAATAAGGCAGAAAATCCCTCTGCATTCTATCGTGTCCAGTTTATGAAATATCACGATAATCAACAGGACGCAATATAAAACTGATTAGTCAAATTTATTTATACTAAACCGCTGTCAATATTGTGATTTATACAAATTTTTTTTTATATTTATTATCTTGATAGCTGTTTCGTTTAGAAGCTTCCATTGCCTGAAATGATATGGAAGCTTTTTTATTTAGAGCATTGTCGTAAAAGAGCATTCACAATTATTTTGCTATTCTCCATACATTTTATTTCTTCTTTCGTGTAAGGCTTCGTCTGTAATATAGCTATTAAAATCTGTTTGCTTGTCGATTATCCCATTGGGAGTAAGCTCAATCACTCGGTTGCAAACTGTTTGGATAAATTCGTGGTCGTGAGAGGACATTAAGATATTGCCTTTAAGTGACTTAAGTGAGTTATTGAAGGCCTGAATAGATTCCAAATCCAAATGGTTTGTGGGTGTATCTAATAGCAAAACATTGGCTTCGCGCACCATCATACGGGCAAGCATACAACGTACTTTTTCACCTCCCGAAAGGACATTCGCTTTTTTATAAACTTCATCGCCTGAAAACAACATTTTACCCAGAAATCCGCGTAAATAAATTTCGTGCTTGTCGGATGAAAACTCGGCTAGCCAGTCTAATAGATTTACATCTTTTTTGAAAAAGTGCGAATTTTCTAATGGTAAATAGCCTTTAATGATAGTTTGTCCCCATTCAAAGGTTCCACTATCAGATTCTAAATGACCTTTAATTATTTCAAAAAAGCTGGTCATTGCCAAAGGATTACGCGATAGTAAAATGATTTTATCTTTTTTGTTTACATCAAAACTAACCTCTTTGAATAATAAATTACCGTTGAGACTGTAAGTTAAATTATTGATTTCAAGAACTTTGTTGCCCGGTTCGCGGGCGGGAGTAAATATTATACCCGGATATTTACGAGTTGAAGGCTTAATTTCTTCAATATTAAGCTTTTCAATCATTTTTTTCCGGCTCGTAGTTTGCTTCGATTTGGCAGCATTGGCACTGAAACGGGCAATAAAATCCTGTAATTCTTTGCGCTTTTCTTCAGCCTTTTTGTTTTTATTCATTTGCTGATGCAGAGCCAATTGGCTGGATTCGTACCAAAAGGTATAATTACCGGTAAATAACTGTATCTGACCGTAGTCAATATCTACAACATGTGTACAAACACTGTCTAAAAAGTGGCGATCGTGTGAAACTACCAGAACAGTATTTTCAAAATTGGCCAGATAGTTTTCCAACCATATCACAGTTTCTAAGTCTAAATCGTTGGTAGGTTCATCAAGTAGTAAATTATCCGGTTTGCCAAAAAGTGCTTGTGCCAAAAGTACTTTTACTTTCTGCTTTCCGTTTAATTCTTTCATTTTCTTATTGTGCAGTTCTTGTTTAATTCCCAGATTACTCAGTAAAATACTGGCATCGCTTTCTGCATTCCAGCCATCTAATTCGGCAAATCTTTGCTCTAAATCTGCAGCAAGAAGGCCATCTTCTTCCGAGAAATCTGGCTTAGCATAAATGACATCCTTTTCATTTTTTATCTTCCAAAGCTCGGCATGACCCATGAATACAGTGTCCAGAACAAGATATTCATCAAACTCATGGTGGTTTTGTTTTAATACTGATAAACGTTCGCCCGAACCAAAGCTAACCTTTCCGGTAGTGCTATCCAAACCGCCATAAAGGAGTTTTAGAAAGGTTGATTTTCCGGCACCATTGGCGCCAATTACACCGTAGCAATTTCCTTGGGTAAATTTTAAATTTACGTCCTGAAATAATTTTCTACCGCCAAATTGTATGCTTAAATTAGATACTGTAATCATGTTTTTCTTCAATTATTTTTTTAAAGCGTACAAAAGTAAGCAATTTCCTGATTTTTTAGATAATATTGAATGTCAATAGTTTGTTAAACATTACCAGTCTCGGGAAAGACTTTAATGTTGCTTATTGTTTAGCGAGGAATCAGTCTTTTTGTTTGTTTTCAAATGAAATAAACATTATAACTTATTATTATTATATATAACTTTTTTATGCTTGCATAGGTTATAGTAAAAGGCGTACTTTGTAGAAACATAAAAAGTTATGAGTACATTTATTTTGATTTTTTCATTGGGTGCAATTTTCGGATTAATTCTGCAATATGCGCGATTAAATAAATTTGAGGTAATTAGTGGTTTAGCACGTTTAGAAGACTTTACTGTGGCCAAAGCCTTGGCGCTTGCTATAGGTTTGGGACTTATTCTCTTGAGTATTACTATTGGTTTAGGCTGGGCATCTTATCATGTAAAACCCCTTTTATTGGGCGGAATTATTCTGGGAGGAATTTTATTTGGAGTTGGGATGGCTATTTTGGGCTATTGTCCCGGAACACTTGCTATATCACTTGGCGAAGGAGCTGTTGATGCCTTTTGGGGAATAATAGGTGGTTTATTTAGCGCTTGGATTTTTACCTTACTTTATCCTTCTTTAGGCTCTGTTCTGGGTAACAATTTGGGTAAATTTTCATTGGTAACTACCTTTGGTAGTGGTTTTATTTTTTATCTGGTTATTTTTTTGTTGGGTGGTGCCCTTATATATGTAGCCTTTTCTTTACATAGAAAGGAAAAATCCAGCGATAAAAAATGGATTTATTCCGGCATTGCATTAGCCGTATTAAATGTAGTTGTATTCTTACATGGAGTAAGCAACCGACCCATAGGGGCTTCAACCTTCTATCCTTATCTAGCCGACGTTTTAGTTGGAAACACAGTGGCTGAGTATTTTGTAAAAATTCATACTCCCGGACATTGGGAACTGATTTTCCTTTTCGGTGCTTTTCTGGCCGCTTTTGTACGTGCATTGATAATTAAAGACTTTCAGATTAGGCTTACTTTCCCCTCTTGGGAGAAATATTTTGGCAAAAGCAAAAATAAAAGAGCTATTTGGGCTTTTGTAGGTGGTTTTTTGCTTATTTTTGGTGCACGAATGGCCGGAGGTTGTACGAGTGGTCATATCCTTTCGGGCGGAATGCAAGGAGCATACAGTAGTTACCTTTTTGGAATAGTAGTATTTATTAGCTTACTTATCACTGGGAAATTATTTTATAAAAAATAGGATTTGAGAAACAGAAAACAGGAGTTTGGATTCGGGCATCCGAATCCCAACTCCTAAAACCAAACTCCCATTTTCCGACTTTTTTTATATCTTTGGAATCCGAAACATAGAAAAATGGATTTCAGAATAAAAGTATTTTTATCAGTTGCAAATAATTTGAGTTTTACCAAAGCATCACGTGAATTGTATATTAGCCAACCTGCTGTAACAAAACATATTAAGGAATTAGAAAAACACTTTAATATAGCACTTTTCGAGCGTAGGGGAAACCGGATAAGTTTGACATCTGCCGGAGAGATTATGTATCGTTATTCTCAAAAATACAGTCGTTTAGGTGCTTCTCTGGAGTATGAAATTAGCCTGTTGCAAAATCAAACCAAAGGTAGTTTGTGTATTGGAGCCAGTTCTACCATTTCGCAGTATATCATTCCTAAAGTTTTGGCTGCTTTTCATGTACGTTTTCCAAAAGTTCAGCTAACACTTTTGAATGGAAATGCCTTTGAGGTGGAGCAAATGCTTTATGAGGATAAAATTGAGCTGGGAATTGTAGAAAATTATAGCTCGCGCAGTGATTTACAATATACTCATTATATGGATGATGAGTTGGCAGTAGTGGTGGGAGCAAACACCCTGATTGCTCGTCATGATCAGTTTAGTTTTTCTGATTTACAACAAATCCCGCTCGTAGTGCGCGAGAGAGGCTCAGGAACGTTAGAAGTAACTGAACATGCGATACAGGAGAAAGCTAAGAATTTAAGCGATTTTAACGTTTTCCTGCATCTGGGTACGCACGAAGGAATAAAAAATTTCCTTCCCTATTTTGAGGGTATTGGGATTGTTCCATATCGGGCTATCCAGAAAGAAATTCAGTTGAATATTTTGAAAATAATTAATGTACCTGATTTTAAAATAAAACGGCAATTTAGAATTGTGCAACACAAGGGCTATGGTAGCGATTTTGCTAACAAATTTATTGATTTTATGAGGAATTTTGCCATTGT
>CAYQXT010000106.1:0-10223 GCA_964421365.1 uncultured Bacteroidaceae bacterium | reverse complement strand
TTCCTAAGTCTGTTACTTCCATGGTGGCATCCATACTGTCGGTCTCTGTGCTATCTGCTTCTGTTATAGAAGTGCTTTTCAATGTTTTTTCTACGGTTAAAGTACCTTTGTATATTCCGGCTACGGATTTTAAAGAAATGTCGGCCGATTTTTCACAAGAAGTTAAAGCGATTAAAACTGTTACACTCATCACTAATACTAATTTTACTTTTTTCATGTTTTTCAAATTTAATTTTTTATACAATTTTATTAATTTCTTTGTTTACTATGATACCGAACAAGTATTCCTTTACCCTACTTTTTTTTCAAAAAAAAAAGTTTTTTTTTTGTTGTTTTGATGTAACATGTTGATGTTCAGATGATATATTGTCCGAAAATTAGAAAGAAATATTTAAAAACAGGGTAGGAGTAAAAGGAACGGCTACAGAATAGATGCTTACCACATTTTTATTATCTTCAGGAATCTCAGTAATGTCTGTGAATTTAATATTTTCGTTATTAAATACGTTCAAAACAGAAAAACCGGCCTCTAATTTTATTTTTTTTCGGAAGAAACGATAAATAGCTGCAATATCCATACGCTTATAAGGAATTGCTTCTGAGGTAACAGGCGATAAAAACGATTTTTCTAATAAACCGGAACCATACACATAATTTGCCGAGATAAAAAAGGAGTGGAGTTTAATAATCCCAGAAAATTTAATTTCATGGCGTTGGTCTTGAAAAGAGCTTCTATATGAATTATCCGAAAAATAAGGAAATTTCTCTAAAGATTTAGATAGTGAATAAGAAATCCATAGCGAATTTCCTTTAAATTCTTTTTTTACAAAAAAATCTATTCCTTTTGTTTTGTTATCACCTGTATATAATGTTGTTGTTGAGGAGGATTCTATAAAACGTGTTATACCGGAGATTTGCTTATAATAGGTCTCAATGTTTAGGCTGAAATTGTTTTGCTCGTATTTTGTGCCCAAAACATAGTGCCGGCTTGACAGTACAGGGATTTTATTGCCATCACTTTGCAGCCATATATATTCTATATTGTTATAGCTATCTATTTTTGGGCTTAAAACGATAAATTGCTTATAAATACCCCATGCAGCATTTATTTGAAAATTATCGAAAGGCTTATATATTAGATTAAATCGGGGCTGAATAAAAAGATTTTGTAGGTTAGTAGAATAATCTGTGCGTTGGCCGAGCCTTAAAAGCAGATGCTTTCCACCTGCATATTCAAGTTGTAAATAACCCATTATTTGTTGTGCTTTGTTTAATTGATTGTTGGTAGTGAGGCTAAAGGAGTCTTGCTTGAAAAAAATTGTATTTCTTATCAGCCCTGCACCATATTGTAATTTGTATCGGTTGGTGAGATGATAATTCCCTGATAAAATAGCTTTTAACTCTGTAATATTGTTCTGAGTCTGTTTGTTCTGACTGTGCATATCCCGGTTCATCATCATATCCTTGCTATTCTGAATGTCGCTTTTTTCGTTTTGCTGACCGGAAAAGCTTATACATATTTCTGTGTTACCCCGTCCTGTCCATAATTTATTATAGCGGGTGCTGATACCGTATTGCTGGTTTTTTTCATTAAGTTCCTGTACAATGTTCGAGTTTCCGTGAGCTTCATTTACCGAGTAGGAAAAATGATCTTGCCCTCCAAAACTACTAATTTGGTAAGAATCGCCACTATTGGTTGAACCGGAGAGTTTAAAATTGGCATCATTAAACAAATAATCCGGTTGTACTACTATGTCGTTATTGTTGAAGTAGTTATGTCCCCACTGATTGGGATTTGATGGCTTGACACTAAAATCTTCCGGTGAATATAAATTATAATAGGTTCTACGATAAGCTGCAACAATGGACAATTTATCGTTTATCGGAATCTCAGCTAAGGTGTTCATCGTCATATTATTGACATTGAAGTTGAGCTTCGGTTTTTTCCGGTTGCCTTCAATACCTGTAATATCCACAATAGCTCCAATATGTTCTCCCAGAGTGGCATCAAAGCCACCTTTGTGTATTCGGATATCTTTAGCCATATAGGGGTTTACAACACTAATGTTATCATTGAAATTTTTGAGTCCAAAGAGAGTCATTCCATCAAAATTTATCTGACTTTGTCCGGCATAACTTCCCCAAATAATCATTTCACTGGATTGTTCGCCGGCAGCCAGCACCCCGGGTTGAAGTCGCAATAGATTAAATACCGAGTTGTCTCCATTTCCCGGAATTAGAACGGCTATTTTATGGTTAATACGCATGAGTCCGGCTTCGTTTCCGTTTTGTTCGGAATAAGCCACCTGATGTCCAAAAATCACTACCTCGCCTATATCTACTGGCTTGGGAAGAAGAAGTATTTTATGATTCAGGCCTGTATATATCATTGTATCTAATAATTGATAGCCTAAATAGGATATTTCTAGATGAAAAATGCTATCTTTCGTTGATTGATAGTTGAAATTACCATATTCGTCTGTAATACTGTTGTTTTTGTTAATATTGAGATGAGAATAGGGTAAACTTTCTAAATTATCTGCACCCAATATTTTGCCCGACAATTTGTAAATAGTACTTTTTGTGAGATTTTTTTTTGTTGGATAAAACAGATATACATTCTCTGACTTTTCGTAGTCCAGCGATAAATCTTTCAGCATAAATTTAAAGGCCTGTTCTGGATTTTGAAAATTTTTGTCTATGGTGATTTTATATTTTGAGAGTAGCTTGTCATCAAAAGAAAAATTTAGTTTGTATCGGTCGCGTAATTGAATTAAAAGTTCATTTAAAGGCATCTCTTTAGCTACTATTCGGAGTTCTTGTGCCCAGATGTTTAGCTTGAAGAATAGGAATAGAATAATTATTAGAAAGATTTTTTTTGACATAGATTTTTTATAGTAAGGCCTATTTATTCTTTATCAGGAATTTATTTTTACTTTCTTTTTTAATGCTTAGTCTAAAGGGACGACATATTAGATTTAGTGCAATTTCAACCGATTTGGGCTTTTCAAAACTTCCGGTATATTTTTCTGTCAGCCTTCGGGGAATTTCAATTTGAACATTATATTGTCGTTCCATTTCGTCAAAGACCTCGCTTAATGGTACAGAAGTAAATATCATTTTGTTCTCCATCCATGCTTTAGCATTATCTGTATTAATATCTTTCACAACCTTTAGTTGTCCTGTTTCTTGTAAACTGGCTTTTTCCTGAGGATGAATTATTACAGCATCTTTGGTAATTGTTGATTGTACTTTCACTTTTCCTCTAATGCAAGTAACTTCGTATCTGTTTTTTCGGGCAAAAATGATAAAACTGGTACCCAAAACTTCTGTAATTCCTTTTTCCGAAAGTACGTCAAAGGTTTTTCCTTTTTTAACATCAAAAAAAGCTTCTCCTTTAAGAGTTAGACGTCTGTTTTTCCACCACCAATAGGGTTTGTAGCTAATTTCACTTCCGGCATTAAGCGCCACAGCCGAACCATCAGGAAGTAGTGTGTTTACATGTTGTGCTGCCATGGCTTTATAGTTCACTTTATAATTGCTAAGGAAAATTCCACTACTTAATAGGATTACAATACCAGCAGCAATAGACAGTTTCCAGTAAGTCAGGCTGGTTTTCATTTTAATTACAGGGGCTTGCAGTTCGGGTTTCATTCTTGCCCAAATTTCTTCCTTTGATTCCGGCCACGATACCTGTATTTTTGCAAACAAGTTTGTCGGCTTGTTTTCCTGATGATTTTCCTTGTATTTTTCTGAGTTCATGATAGTAGATTTTTTAAATTTGTAAAAATGAAGGAAGTAAATCCAGTTAATTGCGATAGCGAAATCAGATAGAATAAGACCTTTAAAATATCCCTGAACTTTGATAAAGCACTACTCATTCTTTTTTCTACTGCTTTCACGCTTATTCCCAGGCGTTCGGCAATTTCGATGTATTTCATGCCTTCCAGCCGGCTCATAAGAAAAACAACTCTTTGTTTTTCAGGTAAACGTTCTAATATCTGCTCATATTTAGTTTTTAACTCATTATATTGCATCTGTTCGTCCGGTGTTTCATCGCTGAAATTAATCTCCAACGAATTTTTGTAATTGGATTCTATTACGCTTTTCCGGTATCGGCTTACGAATAAATCGGAGGCTATTTTATAAGCTAAACCAACAGTCTTCTTCCCTTCGTCTTCCACCCGTTTCTCCCATAGCTTTATAAAAGTATCTTGTGCTAAATCGGTAGAAAGCTCTTTATCTCCCGATCGGTAAAACAAGTAATTACGTATACTGTCAAAATTCTTATCAAAAAATGGTTTAAATTCTTTTTCAGTCAAAATAATTAAATTTTAGGATTTCTTTTTCATAATACTCGTTTGTATATATACCGCAGAACTATTCTTTTACCCTACTTTTTTCAGAAAAAGGTAAAAAAATGGCGTTATTGGTTTCCTGTTTTTTCTGCAATCGGGAAATAAGGAGAATATCTAAAGAGAAAAATATACTAAGAGACAGGATACTATATAGCCATATATCCGAATAAACAATCAAACTGAAAAAATGGTTGAGAAAGCCTGTTATTTCAGAAAAATCGGGAACATAGCTAAAATTATTTTTAGAAAAGAGGCTTATTAGAATGAAGCTTATTAGGGCAGAGAAAGCTATGATTAACCATGTGTGAGATGAAATAGGTGGCTGATATTGAGTAATTCGACTCTTTTGTTCCTCAATATGTTCGAGATTATTCATCACCTGACTAACAAATTCGGGTGATGGGGTATTAAGCTTTTTTTTCGACAGTGATTCGTTTAGAAAATTTTCTATATGTTGTTCTCTATTTTTATTCATCATAATAAAGTTTTATATCAGAAACTCTGTGTTGTAATTCTTTGTATAAGAGTACTCGGCTACGGTACAATTTTACTTTAAGGTTTCCTTCTTTTAGTCCTACTACTTCTGAAATTTCTTTCAAAGATAAGTCATCAAAATAATATAAGGAAATAATAAAGCGCTCTTGTGGGGGTAATTTATCCAAAGCTTTGTTTAATAGCTTATTTTGCTCATTTTTATCTAAAGTGTTTTCGAAGCTATCCTTGTGAATGAGTGAATTTTCATCGGCATCGTTTAAACTTCGGTTTCTCTTAGCCTTTTTTAGCTTTTTAAGTTTATTAATAGACAAATTATAGGTGATTTGATAAACCCAGGTAGAAAATTTTGATTTTCCCTTAAATTTATTCAATGATTTATATACATTAATAAACACATCCTGAGCCAATTCTTCTGCCTCTTCGGTTTGTTTCAGCATTTTTAGGGCTAAAGTATAAACCATATCCTTGTATTTAACTATCAGCCATTCAAAAGCTTTTGTGTTTCCCCGAATGGCTTCTTGTATATAAAAATTGTCTGTTTTATCCATTTTAAGAATTAGACAAGTAATAATGTATTTTGGTTACAGATAAAGATCTATTTTTTTGTAACCAAATGAAAAAGTGGATGTCTTATTAAATGAAACAAAATTATAAAAGATTATGGAACCAGTAATAGTTTTTTTAGGATTATTTTTATTGATTTTCGCCATTGTTTATCTGGCTTTAACCACCAGAAATAAAGAAAGACTTGCATTAATTGAACGGGATAAAGATGTGAGTATTTTTATGAAAACAAGAAATAATAAGACTCCACCGGCATGGAAAATAATTATTTTAGCTTTGGGAATGCTCGCTGTGGGGGTAGGAATTGGAATTCTACTTGGCGCATTGCTTAATCAACTTGGATTAAAGGATGAAGTTGCCTATCCAGCTTCAATATTCCTGACTGCCGGAAGCGGACTTTTATTTAGTTTTTTTATAATTAAAAAGCTGGATAATAAGCAGGAATCAGCAAAATAAAGGAGAATGAATAAAAGTTATAGTCTTAATTTTCTTAGATAGACAATAAGGGTTTAAAATTGTGAAATTCTATCAGAGTTATTTATACTATGACTTTATAATCACATATTTATTGTCTTTTTATCAAAAAAAATACGAATCTCAATTGTTAATTATTAATTAAAATGTATCTTTCGGCAAATTAAAAAAGATGAAATAATGAGTAAATTTGTTGAAACGATTAAAACATTTCCCCACACTTTCTGGGTGGCGAATACGATGGAGCTCTTCGAGCGCTGGGCATGGTACGGCTTATTCGCCGTTCTGGCCCTATACCTTACGCAATCTACAGATACCGGAGCTTTGGGATTTTCGCAAGTTCAAAAAGGAAATATCATGGGTACGGTAACCGCTATTTTATATTTTCTGCCTGTGTTTACTGGTGCACTTTCTGACAAATTCGGATTTAAACGCACACTTGTTCTTGCCTTTATTATTTTAGGTTCTGGTTATTACATGATGGGGCAATTTACTACCTACGGGACTGTTTATTTTTCCTTTTTATGGGTAGCTATGGGGGCTGCGATGTTTAAACCGATAATATCAGGTACGGTGGCCAAAACTACTACGGAAAAAACTTCGTCACTAGGTTTCGGTTTGTTTTACATGATTGTAAATATAGGTGGATTTTTAGGTCCTATTTTTTCTTCCAAGTTGCGCCATGCTTACGGTTGGAAAATAGTATTTCTGATGTCGGCTTCGGCAATTTTAGTGAACCTGATACTTGTTCTGCTGTTTTATAAAGAGCCGGACAGAGAAAAAAATACCGAAACGATTTGGAATAGTATCAAACAAGCCTTTGGAAATATTTGGATCGCTCTAAGGGATATGAAATTAACCATTTTTCTTATTATCATGGTCGGTTTTTGGACGATGTTCAACCAGTTGTTTTATACCTTGCCTAACTTTATCGACCAGTGGGTAGATACCCGCATGCTTTACGATTGGTTGGCTTCAATTTCTTCTTCCTTAGCTAATGCCGTGGGAACCACCGAGCATACTGTTGCACCCGAAATGATGGTGAATTTGGATGCCGGATTTATTATTCTCTTCCAGTTAATTGTTTCTACCTTTGTGATGCGCTTTAAACAGGTAAATGCGATTATTGGAGGTATTGTAGTTACTTCTTTTGGTATTGGTCTTGCTTTCCTAACCGGTAATCCCTTTTATGCCATTTTAGGTATTTTTATTTTTGCTATTGGCGAGATGGCCTCCTCTCCTAAGTTTACCGAATATATTGGTCTTATTGCCCCCAAAGATAAAACAGCTTTGTATATGGGAACCTCCTTTCTGCCGGTCGCTGTAGGAAATTATTTGGCCGGTATTTTTTCGGGGGATGTATATCAGGGGATGTCCGATAAAATCAGCCTTTTGAAATTGGAAGTAGCCAAACAAGGCTTAAGTATCCCTGATATTACTAAAGCGTTTACGCAGAATGATTATCTACATAAGGCGGCTGAATTAATGGGGACGGATCAGCACGGTTTAACACAAATGTTGTGGAATAATTATCATCCCCAAAGAATCTGGATGATTTTCAGTGCTATAGGTGTGTTTACTGTTATTGCTTTGTTCTTATACGATAAAATTGTATTAAAGGATAAAAAATAAGATGATATTTTTTTATTGACCTCGCAGCGTTGCTAAACCTGCGAGTGTCTTTCGATATAGTACCGGGCATCAATTCTTTTTATTTGAAAAACTTATCTTACATACTAATTTCTTCGGAAAAAAGTTTTATCTTTAAACCACTTAACAAAATAAGCCGATGAAATCCAAAAGAGTAGCTTTTCTTTTCTTTTTTATACTGATATTTTCCTTTGTAGAGGCTCAGCAGGATTTTGGCCTTAAAAGCGAGGCTTATTACAAGGTTTTTGAGAAAGAATATCAGCAGTGGTTGATTGATAAGAAATTAGATAAATATCTGAAAGTTACCGGTAGTGATACTAAAGACAGCTTGCTCACTTTTTATCTTGGTTTTACCAAAACTTCTGATGATTCGGCCTTATTTATTTGGAAAATGCTTAAACAGGATTTTGCCGTGACTCATGATTATTCTTTGGAAGAATGGTTGTATAAAAGCATGATTAGCTTGGTAAGGATTAATCCTAATTATGCCAATTTGCAACTATATAGTACATTGTCTAATGGAGAACGAGGTACATTTTACAGGGCAATTTATTATACTGACAAAAAGATAAATATAGTAGAGCGCGATGGAGGTGCAGAGAATTTCAATGCGGTGGATTTGAGTTCTTCGGTTAGTAAATTAAGGTCTTTGCATCCTACCAAGTTGAGTTTTCAGCGAACTAAATATAGGTTAAACCTCAAAAATACTTCACGCAGTAAGCGAAAAGTATTTGCGAAAATTATTGAGTATTCCAAACAAAAGTATAAGAACAAGGTTTCTGATTTCTCGCGGGATTTTTATGTAGATTATAGCCGTCAGGATATGCTCTATTTTGAAGTGCGTAATCTTAAAGGTGAGGTTTTTAGCGATGAGGATAATAATTTTGTAGCCGAATTTGTAAGCTGGTTTTTGGATGAGGATATCGACTGGCGGACTATCGAAGAATTGCATTTTAATATTAAATATATTCCCGATCGCTCGGCTCAACGTTTTACGCTTGAGTTTGATATAAAAGGAAAATACGGATCGGGTTTTCATAATAATCATGAGTGGGAAAAAATGTTTGATATGGAAAAAGATTTTGACCCTAAACTTGAACGTTATCAGAAGCAATTTGCCAACGAAATTTTCGATTATTTGAGTAAATGAGAATTAGAAATGAGAATTTAGGAATTCGGAAACCAGCAACCAGCAACCAGCAACCAGCAACAAATAATAAATAATAATAGAATATGAACGAAAGTAAATTTAAAACGCGATTAACTTGGTATATTTTGATTTCTAAGATTTTAGTGATACTGTATATTTTATTTGAATATTCGGTAAAGGGATATGACATAGAACAAACCATGTCTCTAATCTCGTTAATAATTCCCCTTTTTGCGGTATATCTAACGGCAATGATAAAAGATTTTAGCGAAAATCGGTATGTCGAAACCGAGAAGAAAAAAGAAAAGTTGGTAAAGAAATCTTTTGTTTATCTGAGTAATTTTCTCTTTTTGCTATACCCTTTAAGTATCATATTTATTATTTACGAAGGGGCAGAAATGGCTTCTTTTAAGTTTACACAAAGTGGCTTAGCAATTATCGAAACCGGTCTGGGTGCTTATATAGGGCAGATTGTTTTTAGTATGTTTCGGAAGCTCAAATAAAAGAATCGTGTAGAATTTAAGATAATTTTACCTTCGTCTTAATAAATATGGTAATAAAAAATTGCTTAGGCTTTGAGGTTTATGATTTTTAGCCCACTGTGTAGTCATTTTATATTGTTCTTTTAAGGTATTAAAATTAAATAATTGGAAATCTTTTTTAAATCCAGGTATCCAGATATAGGTTTTGGACACCAGTTTGGGTGCGGTAGCAGCATAATCCTCAAGACCTTCAATGAGTCCTTTTTGTAGTATAGCATCCATAGATACACCCATTTTGGAAAACGTTTGCTTATCTTTTATTCCAATCTTCTGAAATTCTGATTCTGTTTTGGATTTTACCGCACTTTTTCTACTAATGATGTAGACCTTTTTTACACCTATTCCTCTTTTCCTTTCAAACTCAAAGAGCGCACGAAAAGGAACGCGATCTTTTCCAAAGCCCCCGTCAACATAATCAACATTAGGTATGGTTTTGGTGTTTTTTATCCGTGCAGGTGGAAAAATAATAGGGAAAGCAGTTGTTGCCATTAAAATATCTACAAGATTTAAGTTTGTATCGCTTTCCATATTTATTTTTCGGCTAAAAAGCCGATAAACTGTTTTGGTGAAAGAGAAATTTTTGAGGTGTGTAATAGAAATAGCAGTGGTGAAGGGTAAATCACCAATTTTACGGTAGCCTAATTTTTTTTCGATGACATTGAAAAGTAGTTTTCGTGATGGAGCCGTAATTAGAGGTATCTTCTTATCAATCTGGATATAAATATTATTATTCTTGATATTAAAAAGAATTTGCTTGTAGGCCTCCCAACTTATTTTTTTACTTAGAACGCCATTTAACATCACTGAGTTAAGTGCACCAGAGCTTACTCCAGAAATAAAAACTACATCTTTGAGTAAACCACGGCGGTCTAATTCTTCCAGCAAAGCAGCTTCTTGTGGTAAACGAGCTGCTGCTCCGGTTATAATCAAGGCCGTGCCACTTCTTTTTTTGGGTAATAAAGGTTCTTTATTAATGTCTTCGTTTTTAGG
>CAYQXT010000105.1:0-10306 GCA_964421365.1 uncultured Bacteroidaceae bacterium | reverse complement strand
CACTTAAATACAATTTTTTACTAATTCCGAGTTTTATCGGACAACAATGATATAAAATATAAACATACCTCATCTCAAGTTACAAAAAAGAATGAAATTCTATTTTTTTAAGCACTTAAACCCAAAAAAAAACGTTTTATTTGCAAAATCAATCATTCTATACTTTAGCCTATGAATATCCTCATAATCAACTATGAATATCCCCCTACTGGCGCTGGCGCCGCACGCCAGAACGATTATCTGGCACATGAACTATTCAGGCAAGGTCATCAAACAGTAGTTTTAACGGCTGCATACAAGAATTCAAAAGGTATAACGGATGAAAAAGGCATAAAATTATGGCGAATTCCGGCTATTCGAAAGGAAAAGAACCAATCAAATATGCTTGAAATGGCCAGTTTTGTTTTTTCAGCCTTTTTTTATGTAAATAAGGCCATCCGTAGATACCAAATAGATAAAGTCATTGTTTTTTTTTCTTTTCCATGCGGCCCTATCGGTCTGTGGGCAAAATGGATTTCAAAAACACCCTTTATTGTTTATTTGCAAGGCAGTGATATACCGGGGAACGATAAAAAATTGAACTTTTTACACTTTATGCTAAAGCCTTTGCGATTACTAATCTACCAAAAAAGTAAGGCAGTAGTGGCTAATTCGCCAAGCGCCGCCCAAATGGCCTCACAAGCGGATAATTTTCCGGTGAAATTTATTCCCAATGCGGTGGATACAAACTTTTTTCATCCTCAGCCACATTCAAAGAAAGAAAACTTTACTTATTTATTTGTAGGCCGCTTACATCACGAAAAGAATATCGACTTACTATTAAAAGGTTTTACTCAATATTATCACCAGAATCAAAATATTAAATTAAAAATTATCGGACAAGGCTATTTAGAGCAGGAAATAGAAAATTTCATTATTAAAAATAATTTAAACGAAGCAATAGAATTTCTTCCCTGGCAAGAAAAGGAATATTTACCTGAGCTATATAATTCGGCTCATTGTTTTATCAATCCATCTTTTAATGAAGGAATGCCCAATGCGGTAATGGAGGCCATGTCCTGTGGTTTGCCCCCCATTGTGAGCAATGTACCCGGAAACAAAGATTTGGTCGAAGATAAAATAAACGGTTTGCTTTTTGAAAACGATAATCAAGAGGACTTTATTGATTGTTTAAAGCGAATGTTTACAGACAGGGAATTAAGAAAGCGGTTATCAGTTAATTGCGTAAGCAGCATGCAAAAAAAATTCTCTATAGAAAGCATGACAAAGCAATACGTAGAATTAATGAAACCCAGTTAGGTTTTCGCATAAACTAAAACACAACCTTGCGATAATAAGAATTTTCAAACTTTATTTTTAAATAATTACTTAAATTAACAACTTTTTTCTATAAAAACAAGTTTATCAGATATGAATTTTAAAGAGGCCAAAATATTAATTACAGGTGGTGCCGGATTTATAGGGAGCCATTTGGTTCAGGAATTATTAAAAGAAGAAGTAGCAGAGGTGATTATCTATGACAATTTTGCTCGGGGAAAATTAGAAAATATAGCCGATAGTTTAAAAGATAAACGTTGCTATGTCTATCCCTATGGTGGCGACATACGCGATACAGACATCTTAAATAAAGCTTTACAAGGTGTTGATTATGTATTTCATCTTGCGGCCATGTGGCTATTGCATTGTAAAGATTTTCCTCGCACGGCTTTTCATGTCAATATAGAAGGAACCTTTAATGTGTTAGAGGCTTGTATAAATAATAAAATAAAAAAATTGATTTATTCCTCTTCCGCCTCTGTTTATGGCGATGCCGTTAATGTTCCAATGACAGAAGAGCATCCTTTTCATAACCGTAATTTTTACGGAGCAAGCAAAATATCCGGCGAAGCCATGTGTACAGCCTTTAACGATCGTTACAAATTGCCAATAATTGGTTTGCGCTATATGAATGTTTATGGCCCCGGACAAGACCAACACGCTGTTTACAGTGGAGTTGTGCCAATTATGCTCAATAAAATAGAGGAAAAAGAAGCCCCTACAATTAACGGAGATGGTAGTCAGGCTTACGATTTTATTTATGTAGAAGATATTGCACGAGCCAATATTGCAGCTATAAAATCAGAAATAAACTGGGGCTATTATAATGTAGGAACAGAAATACAAACAACAATAAAAGAGCTTTGTAATACCATTTTGGAACTTAAAAACTCCGATTTAAAAGTTATTTACAAACCTTATGCTCCTGATGATGCCCGTCAGTTTGTGCAAAATCGTATTGGTTCACGCCAAAAAGCCGAAAAAGAACTTGGTTTTAAATACAAATACAGCTTACGGGATGGATTGCAAAAGCTAATAAACTGGCGCAAAGAAAAAGGGATAGATAACTAAACAAAAAAGATTAATGACAAGCGAGCATTTTTATAAAACGATAGTCGAAAATATAACCGAAAATTTTCTTTCGGTAAATAATTTAAAATTTAAACTAAAAAATATCTTTAAAAATATTAATTTTAAGGATAAAACAGTTTTAGATATTGGTGGAGGCGTAGGAGTTTATAGTTTTTATGCCGCAGAAAAGGGTGCCCAAGAAGTTATTTTATTAGAGCCCGAATTAGAAGGCAGTTCCAGAGGCTTCAACGAAAATTTTAAACATCTGAAAAACAAATTAAAAGATACAAAAGTTACTTTAGAGCGAAAAACATTTCAGGATTTTGAAGCCTCCGGTAAAAAATTTAATATCATTTTACTCTATAACTCTATCAATCATCTGAATGAAGAAGCCTGTATGGAGCTAAGAACAAGCGAAAAAGCACGTACTGTTTATGCCAAACTTTTTAATAAATTGTATAATATAAGTCAAGATAAGGCCAAATTAATTATTTGCGATTGCTCTAATTATAATTTTTTTCAGCTTTTGCATATTCGCAACCCATTTACTCCAAACATTGAATGGGAAAAACATCAACCCCCTGAATTTTGGGCACAATTACTACAAGAACACGGTTATATAAATCCAAAAATAAATTGGTCGGCATTTCCCCCTTTCCGAAGTATAGGAAAATTATTTTTTGCCAATAAAATAGGAATGTATTTCACGGCCAGCCATTTTTGTTTATATTTAGATAAAAAATAAATTATGCAATTACCTATCACAAAACCCTATTTTACCCAACGCGAATTTGAACTCATACAAGAACCACTAAAGACAGGTTGGGTGGTACAAGGCAAATATGTAGAGCAATTTGAGAAAAATATAGCACAATTTATAGGTGTCAAGCATGCCGTTGCCCTTAATTCGTGCACTTCGGGACAATTTTTGATGTCACAAATTATTGGTTTGAAAAAAGGCGATGAAGTTATCGTACCGGCTTTTACATGGATTTCAACAGCCAATTCTGTAAAATTTTATGGAGCAAAAGTAGTTTTTTGTGATATAGACATTAAAACTTTCAACATTGATACAGAGCAGATTGAAGCACTAATAAACTCAAAAACCAAAGCAATTTATCCGGTTACTTTATTTGGTTTACCAGCCAATATGCCAGAGATTATGGCTCTTACACAAAAATACAATTTAAAAGTAGTAGAAGATATTGCCTGTGGTTTGGGAGCTTTTATAAACGAGAAGCATGTTGGCACTTTTGGTGAAGGCGGCATTATGTCTTTCCATCCGCGCAAAAGCATTACTACTGGCGAAGGAGGAATGATAATAACCAACAATGATAATGTGGCTGAATTAGCCCGCAGCCTACGCGACCACGGTGCCATACGTTCCGATTTCGACAGGCATCACAATAAAGGAGGATTTTTGCTCACCGAATACGAGCATTTGGGCTTTAATATACGAATGACTGATTTTCAGGGAGCTCTGGGAGTGGCACAAAGCGAAAAACTGAAATGGTTATTTGAACAGAAACACCGTATCGCCCGCATTTTTGATAAAAAATTACAAAATATCGACTTTTTGCAAGCTCCTCTTGTTCCTCCTAATTACACACATGGTTATCAGACCTATGTAACCCTTTTTAAACCCGAAGAAAGTATTAAGGCCATTGAGAAAAAAAATGAGAAAGAAATTTTGAAACTCAATAAGGAACGGAATAATTGGATGGCACATCTCGAAGAAAAAGGAATTGCCACCCGACAGGGAACTCATGCCGTACATTTGCAAAAATTATACAAAAATAAATATAACTACAAGGCTATGGATTATCCCAGGGCTTTTGCCGCCGATAAACTTACGCTTGCTTTACCTTTTTACCCACAAATGACCGAAGAAGAAATCGACTTTTTGTTTGAAAATCTAAAATTATAACCGAATAATGTGCGGAATAACCGGAATACTAAATTTAGATAATAAACCTGTAGATTTGCCAGTAATAGAGCGAATGACAGATATTATTGCACATCGCGGGCCGGATGGTGAAGGCTTTTGGAACGAGGGCAATATAGGTTTCGGACACCGCCGACTAGCGATTCTTGACCTTTCGGCTCACGGCCATCAACCCATGATGAGCTTTGATAAACGTTATGTACTAATTTATAATGGTGAGATTTATAATTTTAGAGAATTACGTATTGAGTTAGAGCAATATGGCTATAAATTCCATTCGCAAACCGACACGGAAGTTCTATTAAACGCCTGGCACAAATGGCACACAAAAGCTATCGACAAACTAAACGGCATGTTTGCCTTTGCTTTGTGGGACAGAAAAGAGCATGAATTATTTTTAGTTAGAGATAGGTACGGAATCAAACCACTGTATTACTGGTATCATGAAAACAAAATTGTCTTCGCTTCGGAGATAAAAAGCATTTTACAAGTACCTGGATATTCTGTTGATGTAAATATTTCAGCCTTAAATCAATACTTCTCGTTTCAGAATATTTTTACAGATACAACTCTTTTTAAGGATATTAAATTATTATCAGCCGGAAATTATATTTGCATCAAGGCAAACAAAGAAATTAAGCAAACCCAATATTGGGATTTTGAATTCAAAGAAGAAGAAACTTATTCCAGCGAAGCAGAATATGCCGAAGAATTAGACCGTTTATTTCGGCAAGCCGTAAATCGCCAATTGGTAAGCGATGTCGAAGTAGGTAGTTTTTTAAGCGGGGGCATGGATTCAGGAGGGATAACCTGCATAGCAGCACAAAATTTCAAAGATTTGAAAACTTTTACGGCAGGATTTGATTTATCCTCGGCCTCTGGCTTAGAATTAGCTTTTGATGAACGCCCCAAAGCCGAATTTTTATCTAATCTTTATAAAACCGAGCATTACGAAATAGTGCTTAAAGCTGGCGATATGGAGCGAATTATGCCCAAACTTATTTGGCATCAAGAAGATTTACGCGTAGGACAATCTTATCCTAATTTTTATATTAACCGGCTGGCATCTAAATTTGTGAAAGTAATTTTAGCTGGCACCGGTGGTGATGAACTTTTTGCCGGTTATCCCTGGCGATATTACCGAAATGCAGGAGCAGAAAATTTCGCAGTTTATTCAAAACAATATTACAACTACTGGCAGCGCCTAATCTCTGATGAACAAAAACAAAACTTCTTTCAGCCATCAATATTCCAAGCCCAATTTTTGAATGAAAGCTCGGAGGTATTTAGTCATATTTTAGACAAATCTCACATAAAAAATAAAACGATTAGTCCTGAAAATTTAGTTAATAATTCGCTTTATTTTGAAATTAAAACATTTTTGCAGGGCTTGTTATTAGTAGAAGATAAATTTAGTATGGCCAATGGTTTAGAAATGCGAGTGCCCTTTTTAGATAACGATTTAGTAGATTTTGCCTTAAAAATACCGGTAAAATATAAACTACGCGATTTGCAAAATATAGTAAAAATTAATGAAAATGATACAAGAGGGAAACGCGATTTATATTACGAAAAAACCAATGATGGAAAAATGCTTTTACGAAAAGTATTAGAAAATTATGTACCATCCGATTATACCAAAGGGATAAAACAAGGCTTTTCTGCCCCAGATGCTTCCTGGTTTAAAGGCGAAAGTATAGAGTATGTAAAAAAAATCTTATTAAACAAACGCGCCTATATTTATGATTACTTGCAACCCAAAGCTGTAGAAAACTTGTTAAATTTACACTTTAAAGGGAAAGAAAATAAACGACTGCTAATATGGTCGTTGCTTAGTTTTGAGTGGTGGTTGAAAATTTTTAAATATGGTGAAAAAAATTGATATCAAACACTTATTTCACAGCTCACAAGATATTGACACCTCTATAAAAAATAAATAAGAAGCAGGAAGGCATGGATTTAAAACAAATAAAAGAACATTGGGAAAAAGTTGGGAAAGAATTTCAATTAAAACAAAGTATCAGTCCAACCTCAAGAGATCCTTATCTGGCAGAACTAGAACAAAAAAATATACTTTCGTATTTAAAACCGGAAATGAACGTGTTAGAAATTGGCTGTGGGGATGCCTCACATACAATCGAGTACACCAAAGTGGCAAACAAAACAACAGCCATCGAGCTATCTAATAATCTATTAGTTCTAGCAAAACAGAATATACGAAAAAATAATATGCAAAATATCACCCTCAAACAAGTTTCTGTACTTGAAATTTTAAAACAATTTAAAAATGTAAAATTCGATGCTATAATATCACAAAGATGTTTAATTAATTTACCTACATGGAGCTATCAGAGAGAAGCATTAAATCAATTAGACTTACTACTCAATACGAATGGCTTACTGCTTTTATCAGAAGAATTTGATAACGAACTAAGAAATCTAAACAATGTAAGATTAACAAATTCTTTAACCGAAATTAAGGTTGCTAAATACAACAAAAATTTTGCGAATGAAGAATTTGAATCTTTCATTACAAAAAATTTCGAAATTGAAGCCATAAAGGATTATGGTTTTTACCTTTATATGTCACGAATATTTCATCCATTAGCAGTACTACCCAAAAATCCTCAACATCATTCACCGCTTAACGAAGTTGCATTAGTTTTAGCCTCACAATCAAATTTTCCTGATTTCAAAAGATTCAGCTACAATTTATTTTATATATGAAGGAAAAAATGATTGCATTTACTTTGGATATAGATTGGGCAACAGAAGCAACGATTGATTATGCTTTATCCATCTTTGAGACCTATGGAGTGAAGTGTACGATTTTTGCGACACACAAAAGTGCTATTTTAAGGAATTGCAATCCTGAGCTATTTGAAATAGGACTGCATCCTAATTTCAATACTATTTTCCAAAATCAAAAAGTTGATTTTTCTCAAACGATTCTTGAATTAAAAAAAAATTATCCACAAGCAAAGGGGATCCGAAGTCACTCCTTAACATCTTCAACATTTTTATTGAATATTTTCAAAGAATTTGACATGAAATATGAGGCCAATCATCTTTTGCCTTATTATTCAGAAATTAAACCCATAAAATTATGGAACAACCTGATTTCGATTCCTTTTAATTGGGAAGATGATGTGCATTTTATGTATAGGAATTCGTTTAAAAATTCTAAGCTAGATATTGATAGTAAAAAACTAAATATACTTAATTTTCATCCAATTCATATACTTATGAATACTCCCAACGAAGAATATTACACTTCAATAAAGCAGCATTATAAAAACGATAAAGAATTAATTCTTTTGAAAAATAAAAAAATTACTGGCGTACAAGATTTGTTGGAAAACACGCTAAAACAAGTAAATGAAAAAGAAATAAATAATTTCACTTTAATAGAAATCAGCCAATGGATATAAATATTAATTCTATTCATATAAAAAAAACAGCTTTTCTCAAACAAGTATATTCTACTGATTTGAATATCTACTTAAATAGGTTAATCGCTATTGGTTTTAAAGGTAAAGAAAATGTTTTAGATGCCGGTTGCGGTTACGGACAATGGTCGTTTGCACTGGCCGAACTAAATAAGAAAGTTACCGGAATTGATATAAGTAAAGATAGAATAGAAACCAGCAATACAATTGCACAAGTGAATAATGCAAAAAACATTTCATTTTTCAAATCAACTATAGAAAAATTTGACTCTGCCGATGAAAGTTTTGACGCCATATTTTCGTACAGCGTTTTGTACCTAACAAATTACGAAAAGAGTATTCAAAATCTTACGCGATTACTCAAAACAGAAGGTGTTTTATATCTGAATTTCAACAGTTTTGGCATAATCCCCTATTTTATTTTCAGACGAGGTATTATACAAAAAGATAAAACCTCTTTAAAACACGGTTTTATTTATTTAAAACATTTATTCAAAGATAGTGCACTGGGAATGAAAGCTTTATCTGTAAATAAAATAATCTGTATATTAGAAAAACAAAATATGAAAATCATTGAGTGGGGAGGCGATGGGACAATAAATTTCAGTAATCTGGATATACACAAATTCTATCCAGCAAAATTCTGGCGGTTAAATAATGTAGTAGAAATATTCGCAAAAAAAATATAATTCATGTACCAATTTACTTACGATAGAATCAAAGAAAGCTATAAAACCGCTTTAGAAGCAAATTATGAAATTATTAGCTGTAAAGAATACTTTAATAAGAAACAAAAAGGAATAGAATCTAAGTTATTAGTAAATCGCTTAGACATAGACTTCTCTATCAAAAAAGCCAAACCTCTGTTAAAAATTTTTAAAGACTTTAACATAAAAGCTTCATTTTTTATTCGGCTACATGCAGATGAATATAATCCTTTTTCATTTGAAAACTACCTAATTTTAAAGCAGATGCTAGAAGACGGACATGAAATAGGCTATCATTCCGAAATAATCGACCAATCGCATTTATGGAATGAAAATGCCGAAAAATGCCTGCTAAAAGACATAGAAGTAATAAATAAAATGCTTGATACAAAAATCAAAGGTATTGCCAGTCATGGAGGGCTAACCGGCTGGAATAATCTTGACTTCTGGAAGGATAAAAAAGTAGAAAATTATGGACTTCTTTATGAAGCCTACGACCATGAACCTGAATTTAATCTTTTTCAAGAATCAAGATATATAAGTGATTCCGTTCAACCTTACTGGAAAGCCTACGAAAATGGAAAACTTATGAAAGGCGACAAGCGAAGCTTGGATGAACATATAACAGAGGATGCTCCTCAGATTATTTACTTACTTTTACATCCAGGATTTATGTTTTTTAATCACATTTACGAATAACTCAATGGCACACTATTTATTATTGACTTTTATTTTTATAATAGGCTTTCTGCTTCGGCTCGTTCTATCGCTATCAGATACAACCGATGAAGATGTAAGTTGGTGGCTCATCCAAAGGCAAGCTGATAAAAAATGGATTAACTATAAACTTAAAGATAGTTTTTTAGGCGGCATATACGGCTATCCGATATTACTGCATTTCATAATTGCTAAATTTCCAAAGAATTACAGGATAGTTGCAGGACGTCTTTTCAATATTCTTCCCGATTTTATTGTTGCCCTGAGCTTATTATTCATCACAAATATAATTTTCCCTTCAGACAAAAATGCTCAAATTATTGTTTCGGCAGCCTACCTCATCAATCCCATTCTTCTGCCTATGACTTCACGAATGAAAACAATTAAGGGACGCAGTTTGGGAAGCATGCTTGTATTTTTCTACTTTATGAGCTATTATATAGCTCTTTCTCAACCACTCTGGTGGATGGTTGTATTCATTCTGGCCATTCTAACCGCACTAAGTTCTATGTTTGCATTCCAAACCTTAGTCTTTTTTTCTTTTATTTACTCGCTTATCTCGCTCTCCGTTCTTCCATTTTCAGTATTAATTTTATCATTAACTCTAGGCTATTTTATCCCATTCCTGAAAATAAAAGAACCTTTGGACTTTTATTTTAACCACAAACTCTGGTATATTAGAAATTATAAAAAGGGGACAACTGCTGCCGGACGCAAAAACCTCAAAAACCTAATTCTTCTTCCCTACTATTTTTTCTCAGATCCCAGAAAATTTGGTGCTCTCATTTTCTCCGATTTACCTTTAGTTATTTTTGTTCTATTTATTCCAGAAGCTATCTTTATACTTGTAAAATATCCACTTAGTTTCCCTGTACATTCCGGTTTTTTATTTTTTTCATGGCAAATTTTCATCAGTTCTGTGATTATCTTTCTTCTTATTAATATCAGACCATTAAGTTTTCTTGGCCAAGCCGAACGTTATATGGAATACAGCCTCCCTTTTCTTGTAATTTTATTAGCTGTTTTTTTTCAAAATACAAATAATGCCAATCAATATTTTTTATTACTAATTTTTTTTCATTTAATAATAATATTAAGTA
>CAYQXT010000104.1:0-10340 GCA_964421365.1 uncultured Bacteroidaceae bacterium | reverse complement strand
AAATAAAATTTTAACTCAATAATTAAAAAAATGATTGATATAAATAAAGCTTGGAAATTCTTTGATGAACAATATAAATCATTTACACTTAATTCTGATGTTTTGGAAACATTAAAAAGGCAACCGGAAACATTAAAAACACAAGAAATAGACGATTTTAAACCTTACAAATTAAAAAAAGATAAATGATTAAAAAATTCTTTCAAAAATGAAGTATAATTTTTATTTTTTTTACTATATTTGCAAATGACAAAAATAATACATTATTTAAACCCTAAATTCAAGTAGTAAATGCAACTTTTTGGACAACAATATTTACTATTCATTAATAAGTTGAAAAACATACTCATCACTCCAACCCTCTAATGATTTTCGCCAGTCTTTTTTTATTCCTATAATTTCAAAGCCAAAATTGGAAAATAATCTTAAGCTGGCTTCATTATCGGCACCTATGTTACAAAAAATCTGGTGTAAACCTAAGGTCCGAAAAGCATAAAATATAAATAAATCCAGTGCCGAAGAGGCATAACCCAATCTACGTCTATCATCATTATAAACAAGAATGCCTATGCCGGCTCTGCTATGGTATGGATCAAAATCGAACAAGTCTATTAAACCCACCGGCTCTTTTTCATTTTTATCTTCAATAATTAAGCGCAGTTCTTTTAGTTGGAAAATATCAAGATGAGAATTTTGAATATATTTGTTTAATACGTATTTAGAAAAGGGAGTTAGGGTATCGCTTACATTCCAAACTTTCATATCATTCTCCCAGTGATAAAGAATTTCTATATCCTCTGGTTCTAAAGCCCTTAGCTTTACTAAATCATTGCTCAACATCCTTATAATCGTTTATGAAAATAAATGCATTTTTAAAACCTGCTTTTAAAGCTTTAATACGGGCCTGCTCGGCATCAACTAAATTTAAGTACTGGCCATAATAATAATGATAATAATTCTCTGATTTATGTGCAATAACTTTTCCTAATTTTGAAAAGTCAAAATCTACTAAAGGCTTATCTGTCATCATAATATGTATCGAATAAAAATAACCTAATTTATCATCAACCGGACTTACTACAATTATTTTAGCCGAGACAAAACCTCTGCTTTTAAGCTCTCTAAGCCAATAAATAGCTTCTTTTTTTGTCTTAATATTACCAATGTTATAGCTATAAACGCCAAATTTATTCTTAACCCTTTTTACCTCAAATTGAGCTATTTTATGGGGCAATTCTAAGGGAACAGATGAAGCTATTAACTCTATGTAATACAAACAATTCGTGTCTTTTATTGCTTTTTTGGGCGGAGCTTTCACCTTTCGGATTAACAAATTAGTCAATTCTTTTGGGAAATCCAAAGGTTTAATCATTAAAATCCCATTCTTCCCTTCTTGTAATATTTTTATCTCTACCCGCCGATTAAATGCGGCCGCTTTTGAAGCTTGTCTATCTTGTTTATCCCAATCTTTAAAAATCAAATTATCTTCTCCTTTGCTCTGTAACACAAGCTGCTTGGGAGAAACTCCCATCGCGAGCAGAGCGTTATATACTTCTTGAACTCTTTTAATTGATAATTTTAAGTTATAAATACTATCTCCCTTGCTATCGGTGTAGCCGGTAAGCAAAATTTTGGCTTTTTTATTTTTTTTTAGATAAGAACTTAATTCTGATAATGTTTGGGTATTCGATATTTTAACCTGATTAAATCCAAAGGGAATATCTTCAATAGTCAGAAATCCGGGAATTGAATACCTTTTGGGGGCAACCGGAATATAGTTAATTTTATTTATCTGTGTTTTATAATTATTCTGTTTATGAGTTTGTGGATTATAATCAAAAAAAACATTTACGATTGGTGTTTGATTTGCGTTACGAATAGAGGAGTCTGCCCAAGAATAATCTTCTTCTTCAATGTCTATATCATCTAAACTTGGAGCAGGCATGGCCAAAAGCGTATCTTCCGTTACAAGCGGAAGATTGGAGACATCTATGATTGGAACTTGAAGAAAAATAGTATCTAAATTAAAATATTGAAAAAAGCTATTTTCTATTTTCTTTTCAAAATTAATATTTTTGATTACACTTTGATTCCCCTGAGAAGAAAAAATAACTTTGTACGGTTCTAAATTTTTCAAGGGTAATAAAAAATTTCCAGAAAAAATATTCGGCTTAAAACTAAACCGGAAACTGTCTTGTATAACAAGAATATTAACATTAGAAAGTTTTCCAGACTCTGCTTTAACCACTCCATTTAAAAGATTGATTTCTGTTTTATAAGTATTTGCGAAGCTTACCTTATATAAATCAAATTTTCCTTTTCCTCCTTTTCTGGCCGAGCTAAGGTAAGCCCGTAAACCATCTAACGAAGGGATAAAGAAAAGATCATCTTCTACTGAATTTACAGGATAGCCTATATTTCGTGGGATAGAAAAACTGTCATCTTTTTTCCAGTGAGAAACAAATATATCAAAGCCTCCCATACTTTTATGTCCAGTAGAAGAAAAATAAAAGCTTCCATTAGGTTGTAGATAAGGACAATCTTCATCTCCTGATGAATTTATCGTAGGCCCAAGATTTTTGGCTTTGCTCCAGCTACCATCTTCTAAGCGTGTAATAAAATATAAATCTTTGCCTCCATAACCCCCTTTCCTATTGCTCGAAAAGAATAAATACTTCCCATCCATTGTTTTAAAGGCTGAGGTTTCGTAGGCTTCCGAATTGATAATCTTAAGAGGCTTCGGTATTGTCCAAATGCCATCATTTCGCAGTTTTGAAAAATAGATATCACCTGTATTTTTAATTCCCTTATAAATATACAGTTCTGAGCCATCTATGGAAAGCCAGACATCAGATTCATGATAATCAGTATTTATATTATCGCTTATTCTTCTCGGAGGCATCCATTTGCCTTTGTTTTTCTCGGCTATATAAATATCTTCATAAAAATCGCCTTCGGGAGAAAATTTTCCACCCGTACTCCCTGCTCTTGTAGAGGTAAAAACAACACTCGACTCATCGGCAGTAACCAAAGGTGAGTGCTCGTTAAATATCGTATTAAGAGCTGAAATATTCATTACTTTTGCCTTTATTGGTCTTGAAATCAACTCTTTAGCTCGTAAGCAATAAGAAACAAACTGAACGGTTTGCTTACGCATTTCTCCATATTTGGCTGGGATTATGGTAAACAAACGATTAAAAAGCTCTTGTGCCGAATCTATTTTCTCAGCATAGAAGTAGGCTTTGGCCAGATTAAAAGTTGTGCTAATATAGTTTATATGTGGAACTTTCTGTGGCTCAATCTCTGCTAATGCCTTTTTAAAAAAACCGATACTTAAATTCCTATGGGTATTCAAATTTAATTCACAAATTCCTCGATAAAAGTTGTAATAAAAATTATTAGCAAATTTTTTGCTGTAATCATCGAGTTCTTTAATGGCAAGAAAATAACGTTTCTCTTCTACTAATCCAATTACTTTACTAAAGTTTCTATTTTTCAGAATTTTATCTTGAGCAAATAGATTCGTAAAGGAAAAAGTTAGAAATACTAAAATACCGATTATATGTAATTTTCTATTTTTCAATTATGATTTCCAAATATAGTTTTTATTCTTATACTTTTCAGGAATATCCGTCATAGGCTTAATTAAAAGTTTCTTTTCTCCTTGTTTCAGCACTCGAAATTCTATTCGCCGGTTAAATTTTTGTGCAGCTTTGTTCCATGTCCCATTCGGATTTTTATTTATTGCTATCGGGTTGCTTTCTCCGTATCCTACCGGAACTAACTGTTGAGTACTAACTCCTTTTTTTACTAGATAATCAACAACTACTTTGGCTCTTTGTTTCGTAATTTTTAAATTTGCCGACTCTGATCCAACGGCATCGGCATAGGCACCTATTTCCACCATGGCCTCAGGATTAGTAATCAAGTAAAGAGCTAATGTATCCAGACTAGAATTAGAAGTAATCGGACTAGCTTTGCCAAAGGGAAATAAAATATTTTTAACCTCAAGTTGCCGATCAAAATATTGACCATTGAAATAAATTAAACCTAACATTTTCACCTCAGCCTGCTCCGAGCTCAATAAATCAAAAGTAGCATCGCAGGGGGTACCAGATTTTAATTTCACCACTTTCTTAATTTCTTGATAGGGCTGCTTATTCTGAATTTTAAATGTTTCTGTTTTAACCGTTTCGCCTTTTACTTCATACTGAACAGCATATTCTCCTGACTGACTGAATATTAACACAAACTTTCCGTTCCTCCGACTGGGTTTAACGATACTTACCACTTCATCTGTCTCAGAATTTGTAACCGTTATTGTCATTTTTGGAATTCTACCCGTACAAATAGCTATTTGCCCTCGAACTAAAGTTATGTAATTTCCTTCATTTTCAGGAATATACATCATATAAATATCCGAATGTCCATAACCACCTGCCTGAAAAGAAGAATAATAAGCCCTTTTCCCGTCTATTGTTGGGATAAAAAACACATCATCTCCGGTAGTATTTATAGGATATCCAATATTCTCCGGAAGCGACCAAGTTCCAAATTCATTTCGAGTACTGGTAAAAATATCAAATCCTCCCATATTTTTATGCCCCTTAGAGCTAAAATACAGTGTTTTACCATCAGGATGAATATATGGTCCTTCTTCATCATATTTTGTATTTACTGTTGCCCCCAAATTCTTGGCTTCTCCCCACTTCCCATTGGGCAATTTATGGGCTACATAAATATCCAAACCACCGTATCCGCCACTTCTATCGCTAGTAAAATAAATTGTATTCCCATCGACAGTGATAGATGCCGAGGTTTCACGGGCACTGCTGTTTATTGTTGAACCTAATTTCCTGGGTTTCGACCAATTTTCACCATCAAAATCACTCACATAAATAGATCCATTATCTTCTGATTTGTAGATAAAAAGTTCCGAACCATCGGGTGATAAACTAATTGAAGCTTCGTGGCCAGGGGTATTTATTGGAGGTCCCATGTTTTTAGGAATCATCCAGTTTCCGTTATCGTCTTTGTAAGAAATATACAGGTCTTCGTAATATTCTCCATCACGCATCAGTTTATCACCGGTACTACCTTCTCTGCGCGATGTGAAAATGAGCATTTCTTCATCGGCACTGAACACCGGACTGTGGTCGGTATATTCGGAGTTTATGATAGGCCCCAAATTTTCTACTGACATATTTACTGGGTTACTAACTAATTCTAAAGCATTTTGTGAGCGGGCAATAAGCCGATCTATGGCTTCCTGAAATTTTTTATCTTTTCCGTTGAGTCTTATTTTTAATTCATTTAGGGTCTCTATGGCTTTTTCGTAATCACCATTTACCTGATAAGCTTCGCCCAAATAAAAAAAGGCTTCTAAAGGAGCATTATTCCTTTTCTTTTTCTTATCATTAGTCATAAATTTAACGGAACGTTCTAAGTAAGGAATTGCTTTATCTCTTTCGATAGAAGTATTTAAAAAGCAAAATCCCAATTTAAAATTCAAATCCGAATTCGTAGAATCAATCTCTAAAAGTTTAGTATATAGTCGAATTGCATCAGCAAAATTTTCATCATCGATAAAATCTTCTGCTAAATGCATTTCTTCCATACGACTCATTTGACCGTCTTTTTGGGCATAAGTCAACATAAAGGATAATACAATGAAAAAACTGAATAACAAGTGCTTCATGTTTTTAAGGGGTTAAAATTTATTATTAAAGTGTTCGTTTTTTATCGAAATGTTCCAGATTATCAGAAACGCGTTTTAAAAACATACCGCCCATAGCACCATCTACCACCCGGTGGTCGTACGACAAAGCCATGACCATCATATGCCTGATACCGATTAAATCGCCATCAGGAGTTTCTATAACTGCGGGTTTCTTTTTTATTTCGCCCACAGCGAGAATAGCTACCTGAGGTTGATTAATTATAGGCGTTCCGGTAATATTTCCGAAAGTTCCCATATTGGTAATAGTAAAAGTGCCTCCACTGATTTCATTGGGCTGCAATTTATTTTTTCTTGCTCTACCGGCCAAATCATTAACTTTTTTAGCTAAACCCGAAAGGCTATAATTATCGGTCTTGTGAATTACCGGAACGATTAAATTCCCGCTTGGCAAAGCAGCGGCCATACCTATATTAATATCCTTTTTATAAATAACTTTTTTTCCATCAACAGATACATTTACGCCCGGAAAATCCTTTATTGCCTTTGTTATAGCTTCGATAAACAAGGGCATAAAAGTTATTTTCTCTCCTTCGCGCTGTATGAATTTGTCTTTCACTCTATTTCGCCAATTTACTATATTTGTCATATCTACTTCTACAAAAGAAGTTACATGGGCAGAAATTTGCTTAGATGCTATCATTCTATCTGCTATAATAGAGCGCATCCTATCCATCTCCTGAATTTCAAAATTCCCATCAACTGAAGTAGCTAATTTTTCTGATAATATATCCTTCCTTTGATTTTTTTCTTTACTGCCATTTCGTTTTTCCAAATAGACCAATATATCATCTTTAGTAATTCTCCCTTTAAGTCCACTACCTGAAATCTGTTCTAGTTTCCGGATATCAATTTTTTCTTTTTTGACAATACTTTTAACTAAAGGAGATAAAAAAAGGCCTGATTTGTTGGTTTCTGGAGGGTTATCAATTGGGGGCTGAACTTCTTCTTTCTTTTCATCTACAACTACACTTTGTACATCTAGTGTCACATTTTTCGTTATTCCGGCATCTTCTTCCTCTTCGGATGTAATATATGCAAGTATCGAACCAACAGCCACCACTTCTTCCTCTTTGCAACTAATTTTTTTTATTGTTCCGTCAAAAGGAGCCACAATCTCAGAATCCACTTTGTCGGTAGCTAATTCCATGATCGCCTCATCTGCTTCTACTTTTTCTCCTTCTTTCTTCAGTATTTTAGTAACCGTTGCTTCTATAATGCCTTCACCCATTGCGGGTAATACTATCTCTGTCATTTTTATTTTTTTTTCTTAGTTTCCTAACTTTTTATATGCGCTAAAAATAATAAATAAATCGTTTGTAACTCGATATTTTTTGGCATAATCTACAAAAACTGCGTGTATCTCTTTTTTTCCAAGCTTGAATAAATCAAACGAAACGGGAAACAATATTCCCTTCTTCAAAAACGGAAAATCTTTTCCTAACTCATAATTTTCGGGGAGTCCAATCCATGTTTTTTCCCCTTTCAAAACAGTATAAATATTTCTAAATAAGAAGTTCTTATTTTGTAAAAAATAAAGAATTGGACTGAATATAAGCAAAGATAAAGAAATAAGAATATCTGCTATCCTTTTTCGCCAAATATTTTCTTTTTTTGATAAGAAATCTAAATCCAAAGCATAAAATTCACCATTTGTATGAATGGAATTACTACCAATAATAGCAAGCGATTTTTTGGGAGCGATTTTAAACTGCAAATGAGTATCAGATAATTCCTGTATAGTTTTAATAATTTCATTAGTTGTCAGACTTCCTGAACAGAAAATTAATTCATCGGGTTTGTGTATTTTTATGATTTCTTTAATTTGTGATAAATTACCTAACACTTTTTCGGAATATCCGGTTTCGGAGACAAAGCCAATAATTTTCATTTTATGAGTATTGACCGACAGAATTTTTTCTACATTTTGTATCTCATTCTCTTCGCCCAGTAAAATTATTTTTAAAGCCTTATCCCTATAAAACCGGAAAATAGATATTTTACTTAATAGCAAGCGGGAAAATGGTAAAAAAACTAGACTAAAAAATAGTCCTACCAATAAAATTGCTCTCGAAAAACGCATATTCTCACTTAAAAATGCATAAAAGATACCCAGAAGCAGACTTCCCAAGCCCAAACCCGAAAGAATATCTATAAGTTTATAGGTTTTTCTATACGATTTTTTTATCCAAAGAGCCAAAATAATGACCAAAGAATATAGCGGGATATAAAATTGGGTAAATAAAGGCGAGTAATAATCAGCCCCCTCCCACTTCCAGCTCTCCCATAACTCTTTGGCTACATAAAATGCGAAGAAGAGGGCAACAAAATCAATCAGAGGCAGAATTATTTTTTCAAAAACACGCCTGATAGCTGATAATCCGGCACGGAAATAAATGGCAATATCAATAAGTAGCGCATACCATCGGGCATTATTTTGCGAAAAATGTTTATCTGCAAAAATCTTCATGGCCTTATAGAAGAAATAAACATAGTTCAAACTGCCTTTTTTTGTACTCTCTCCTTTGTAATGTATTATTTTTGTCTCCGAGAAATATACATTTTTATAGCCCGCTTTTACTATTCGGTAAGAGAGGTCGATGTCTTCGCCATACATAAAAAACTGTTCGTCTAAAAGACCAATTTTATCCAGAACAGATTTGCGCATAAACATAAAAGCTCCAGCAAGAATTGGCACCTCATATGTTTTATTTTCATCCAGATAACTTAAATAATATTTCCCAAAACGTTTTGATTTTGGGAAAAGAGATGCTAAACCAAAAATCTTATAAAAAGCCACTTCCGGACTTGGAAGTGCTCGTTTTGATTCCGGTAAAAACTTTCCTTTACCATCTATTAATTTTACGCCCAAACCGCCCACATCCAAGTGTGTATCCATATATTGCATACACTTTTTGAAAGTGTCTTCTTCTATCAGAGTATCAGGATTTAAAAGTAAAACATAGGCTCCTTTAACCCTCGTCATAGCCTGATTATTAGCTTTAGCAAAACCGAGGTTTTCTTTGTTCAGAATTAAATGATAATCAGAAAAGCGTTTTCGGAGCATTTCTACCGAACCATCCACTGAATTATTGTCTACTACAAAAACTTCTATCTCACCGTTTTGCTTATAGTATTCATCTACACGTACAATAGCTTTATCTACAGAAAGTAAACACTGCTCTAAAAAATACTTAACATTATAATTGACAATAATTACAGAAAGCCTCATTTCAAATTGTTAATGGTGAATTATTAATGTTTAATTAGCACTCGTAGAGATAAATTCATAATTAGTGTCCATCTATAAAGTAGTGCGATAAGCTGCCTAACGGATTTATTTGCAAAATGCAGTAAACTTGAAAGCTAATAATTAACTAATCCGTCTGACGGCTACTACGCTAAAAACTGACTTTATAGACAGGCACTAATTTATTAACTAATACTAAATTTTACTCTGTTCACTAAAGAACGTCCCAAAGTAAGTTCATCGGTGTATTCTAAATTATCACCCACAGCCACACCACGGGCTAAAGCCGATATCTCTACATTAGTATGAGCAATTTTTTTATATAGATAGAAATTTGTGGTATCCCCCTCCATGGTAGTGGGTAAAGCAAAAATAACCTCTTTTATTCTATTTTTTTCCAAGCGGCTTACTAATGAATTGATATTCAAATCCGCAGGACCAATACCATCCATCGGAGAAATTATTCCGCCCAGAACATGATATTTTCCCAAAAATTGCCCAGTTTTCTCAATAGCCATTACATCGCGAACAGTTTCAACTACACAAATTAATTCATCACTTCTTTTTATATTAGTACATATCCCACAAATATCACTATCCGATATATTATGGCAAATTTTGCATTCTTTAATATTTTCTTTCAAATCAAGAATTGCATTTCCCAGTGCCCGTACTTCGGCCTTATCTTTACGAATTAGATGTAAGGCCAGCCTCAGTGCTGTCTTCTCTCCAATTCCCGGTAGTTTAGAAATTTCAAAAACCGCTTTTGATAATACTTCTGATGAATAACTTGTGTTCATAAACTTAATATCCGATATTATAATTTAACCTATTCTTTAAACTTACAAAAGTAACAAAAAAAGATTAAGCACTCCGGCAATTTATTTGCGTATCATGCCTGCCTGTGGAAAAAAAAAGAAAAAATGGCTTATCTCTGTATAAATTTTGTATATTCGCCTAATAAAAATCAAACTGATTTATAAAAATAGTTAAGATAAAATTAACCGTGAAAGATAGTAATTTAAGCAAAAAGATACTACTAATAGGACTACCATCAGTCCTAATTTTTCTCCTTTTAGCCTTTCTTTTTTGGCCTAAAAGTATCAATAGGCACTATGTAGCTTTATCCGCAGAATTTGTAAAAATAGAAAATAAATGGGCAAAAGTACCTCAGAATTTCGGAGACATTAAAAGTGATGGCTCTATGCTCTTCCCTGCCCAATATGTTGTGTATGAAAAAACGGATAGCGTGGAAAATGTCAAACGAAGCTCGTATATAAACGATACCGGTGATTCGATTCCCTATCTGTACTACCGGAAAAGAATAAATACACTCCGCTCGGTCATCACTCC
>CAYQXT010000103.1:0-10353 GCA_964421365.1 uncultured Bacteroidaceae bacterium | reverse complement strand
CTATCATTTTTTTCGGTTAATTGAGCAATTAAATTGGCATAAGCATCCGACTCATAATCTGTTCTATTGCTAATCTCTTGGGTAAGATATTCTATTTCATTCTGTATACTTAATTCGTTTTCAAAAGCTTTTAATGCTTCTTCTTTCAGACTTACAGTATCCAAATATTTTAATTGTTGAGGCAGATAGCCTATTATTGTCTCTTTGGGTAGCGAAATCGTTCCACTACTCACTTCATCTTCACCTACAATAAGTTTCAAAAGAGTAGATTTACCCGCTCCATTTTTACCCACTAATCCCACTTTTTCATTTTTGGAAATAAGAAAAGAGATATTTTGAAATAATTGAAATTTTCCGAAATCGACTGTTACATTATTTATACTAAGCATTCATTTTTCTTTGGTGCAAAAATAAAAATTTAATGAGGAAAAAATAATAGTACGCTGATTTATTATAATTTTTATGATAAATTAAGATTGGCTGTAAGTTATCCTAAAGATTGGCGTTCTATTCTTTAATTTTTTTACGCAGATTATTTAAAATTATTATGATGGATTAATATTGTCAGTAAATTATCCTAAAACTCAGCGTTCTATTCTTCTTTATCATAATCAATCAGAAAATCCAAGGAAATAAGTATGCGAATTTCTAATCAGCGTACTATTCTTTTGTTTAAAATATATTGCTGCTTAATTCGTTAAAATCAGAAACAAAAAAAATGAAACAACTTTTTTTAAGTCTTATTTTCTATTTTGCGAGTCGATGCACAAAGCGATACTTCTGTGCAGCAAAAACCCGAACTATTGCCCGGCTGGATACTTTGGATTCCTTGCGCTACACATTTTCACGATAGACATATTGCCACTGGCCTCTTGTTCTCTGTCACAGAAATTGGCGGTATCAGCATAGGAATTATTCTCAACAAGAAATTAAATCCGCAAAGTTCAACTGCCTATTATAATTTCTCCTTGCTACTTGGAATGCAGGCATTTAATATTGTCAAATGCGATTTTGTGCGTCATCAGCTATAAAATTTTATCACCCTAATTTCAAATACACCTAATAGAATTTAACGATTTACTAAAAGCTCCTTTTCAGCCTAAAAATATTTTCACCTCTATCTCCGGCAGATTTATTCTAATTGCACTGGCCGAATTATTTTTAGACGGAAGAAACGTAAAGCACCATTTTGGCTCGGTGAATAAAATACATTTTGTAAACTGCTATATTCCCAAAGAACAAACAATGGCCATATATGGAGCAGCTCCATGGCTGCTGCTTATGGCGTAGGAATAGTCGAGGAATATTATGTTAGAAATGGATTTATACCCTTATTAGACTATAAATATGGACAAAAAAAGGGATTAATTTATTCCAGTTTGGCTTTTGGAGCCATGCATCTCACCAATCTGTTATTTTCCAATAGTCCAGACTATAAGGAAGCTCTTTTGCAGGTTGCCGAAGCCTCTATTTCAGGTTTTTCTTAGGACGAGATGTTCAGAGGCGAAATTACAATATCGGGTCGGCAGTGGCTGCACATACTTGGTATGATTTCACGCTAATGTTGGGCTCATTTTTGATTGACCCGAAAAATAATTTTCTCGGGGTGGATGTAAACTTTAAAATTTAAGCCTCATCATCCTCCATTTGGACTTCTTCGAGTAAGTCGGCAAAATTAATTTCCAAATGGGGCAATTTATCGTGAGTAAATAGCTGCGAGAAGGGAAGTTCAGTATATTCGTCTTTGTCTTTTTCAAAGAGGTAGTATTTTTGGCGAAAGGGACAAACCACTATACCTATTTGCGTGCCGGCAGACACCCAGTATTTTTTCATTTTACATAAATCTATCTGTAAGCTGTATTTACTGGAAACCACTTCGATAATAAAAAAAGGCTTGGTGAGAAATCCACGCTCATCGCGCATTTTTCCAACTAACTCTTTAAAAGCGACAAATGAAACATCGGGTACGCGATAAATTTTAGTGCCATCCTACTTAGTCAAAACGTATCTTCCCTGAGCGTCAAAAGCTTTTCCTGTTTTTTGTTTTCTATTCCAATTTACAATTGTAGTTGAAATCAATATTGTAAAAGCGGCAATAAGTGCGACTATTCCCATATTTATAAAAATTATATCCGGATTATATTCTAATTTGCTGTATTCATACTGATTTAGCTCTTCTATTTGCTCAAATTGTTCTTCGGTGATTTCAAAAGGTAGTTTTAGGGCAAGAAAAAAAGCTTCGGAAAAATGCAAAAAACCTTCTTCTATATGCAAAATCTTTTCTTTCCAGTGTAATTTTACGCCTTCGTTAAGCATGGCCAAATCTTGCAACTGCGCAGTTGTAAAATGTATCGTATCAGGAAAAATCAACTCTATTTTAGTATAATCGCTCATGAATTTTTGTTTCTCGTAAAAATAGTATTTTTAACGAAAATAAAAAAATCATTATTGATACCGAATCGGTCAATGCTTTTAAGTTAAGCTTGATAGAAACGTTTCCAAGTGCCTGTCGGCAAATTGGAAAGTTTTTTTTGTAGATCGACTTTCCAAAGTGCGACAGCACTTGGAAACGTCCTAATTTCATTATTTCACGACAATTTCTTTAAGCGGATATAAATCAACAATCAAGATAGCCCCCAATTTGTCAGGAAGTTGGATGTCGGCGGGGATTTTCAGGCTGATACTACTAATTTTCCCATCGGCGGTTTCCTGTTTTTGCAGTAATTTTTTGTAATTCAGATAAAGCGGCTCTAAATTTTCAGTATTGTACAGACATAAAGCATATTCATGCTTTTGAGTATTGAACAAGCTATCTCTTTTTTCACTTAAGTTCACAATCAGATTTCCGTCTTGTTCGTCTGGTTTAATAAACCTAAAACTCTCGAAATGAATATTTTGAGGTTTTTGCAGAAAATGCCACGAACTATCGACCGGATACGTCATAAAACTACCGGAAACCAATAAATTCTTATAAATATCATTGGCTAATCCGGCGAGCACAAGATATTTACCAAAAGTAGGAATCGACAACACTTTGGTATTGGCAAACAAGCTTTTATTTTGTGAGCTGAAATCAGGCATAAACTCGCCACTCAAAAGCAAGCGATTAAAGGGAATAGGAATACCGGTAATGGCCATCGTCATTTTTTTCTGCTCAAAAACAAAGTAATTCCCGTAAAATTTTCCCCAAAGTGGAAAAACAAAATTAGAATTTTCTTTTAGATGAACATTGCCATAGGCATCACGTTCAATTCCTTGTACCCAGATTAATACCTTTTGATGCATCGAGTCTTGTTTTTGTATTTTGACAATGTGCAAAGCCCAATCCATATAATCAAAGCCAATTTGGTTCAAACTAGCCAACATAGTAGGTATAGGTGCAGTAATACGCGTAAATTCAAAGACCGGAAAGGGCATACTGTCATTGGATAGCTGCATTTTCTGTGGTGCTGAGATTTTAAAGTGTAATTTTGAGGTAAATGAACCTGTTTCCGAACCGCCAAGCTTAAGATTTCCAATATCCCAGCCGCCGGTATAATAATCACCATTAAGTTTTAACGTATAAATGCCGGCCTTCCAAAATTCCTTAGGAATGAGGTATAAATAATGGCCATCGGCAGATTTCTGATAGCTAAAATCTACATTAGGCACTATTTTTATGTTTAGCTTTTTATCGGAACAAATTATCGGTGTATTACACAAAAAAGCGTCCATAACATGCATTTTTTTAACCACTTTCAGTTTTAGGGTTAAAATTGGGAAAGCCGAAAATTTGGGCAAGGAATCAGTCAGTAAATTGCCACCCGAAGACACAAATTGCCAGAAAACAGTGTCTTTTTTGGTTAAATTCGTGTCATTTAGGACTAAAGTATCATTTTGTGAAGTGTAAAGTGGATAGTCATAAGGCACAAACCAAATCCGGCCACTTTCGCTTGCCGTGTATATTCCATTTTTTCCGAGAGCAACCGAAGCATTCAGGTCGTTTCTATCATGCAATTCAGGATTGGATGAATTGGTGTCAAAAGTCCAGTGCATTTGGCCGTTTTGGGTGTCCAAAGCATAGATTTTGCCATTTCCACAGCCAAAATAGACCGTATTTTTTTGCTGATTTTCAGGATTTTCACCAATAGCTGCCGAAGCCCGAATGACATCATCGGTGTAATATTTCCACGCCAGCGAACCGTCCGTATATAGCGCATAGAAAAAGCCATCTGTTGAGCCAAAAAGTATACGTTTAGTATCGCCGAAACTATCAGGTTCTAAAGCAACCGAAGCATAAATATGATCATTTGTTTTAAATTTCCATTTTACCGAGCCATCGAAAGGATTCAGCGCGTATAAATAACTATCGAAAGAGCCGATATAAACCGTTCCATCACTGCCAATGGCTACCGAAGCAGCAATAAAACCCAGCGTTCTTTTCCGCCACAATTCTTTGCCCGAAGGACTGACTGCCCGGACATAGGTATCGTTGGAAGCCCAGTAAACAGTACCGTCATCTCCAATGGCAGCCTGCGACCAGTTATTACTCGTGGTCTTGTATTTCCAGTTTAATCTGCCTGCAGAATTCAAACAATAGTAGTTGAAATTGGTATTTCCGGCATAAATTTCGCCCTTAAAACCAATAGCCACATTCCCTTCAAACCAATTATTATAGTGTAAATTCTGAGCATTTTCAGCCGAAAATTTCCAGATTATACGTTCTTGGGGCAATAAACCGGATTTACAGCGCAATTTATACAAAAAACCGGCACCGGTAGGAATAATTATTTGTGTTTCACTGCTATCTATACTTGCCGGCAGGGCTGCACCCGAATCAATAATTTGTCCGGTTTTAAATGTCCATAAAATTTTTCCAGTCGAATTAATGGCGTAGAAAATATGGTCGGCAGAGCCTAGATAAATCGTTTCGTTTAGGTCGATTACCGGTGTTGAAAAAATGCCTTTTCCGGTTTGTACAAACCATGGTTTCCGTTTTTTATTAATTCGTACTTTTTTTGGATAAAATCCGGTATTTCTGCGGTCGTGGCGAAAAGTAGGCCAAGACGATTTTTGTTGTACAGGAACATCATAATCTCCCTTAATTTCAAGTTTTTGGATTATTTCTCGCGAGTTGGAACGGAATTTAAAGCCAAAAGACATTTTAATAATTCTAATTTCTGCCCAAGAGAAATTTTCCGGTGACTCAAAAAGAATAAGTGTGTCCGACCAGTCGATATAATGGTTTAATTTCAGGTTTTTCCCTTTGGTTTTAAACAAAATAAGCGATTTGCCCTGATTCTTGCCAAAATTCGTACCTGTAAGTTGTATCTGAGCGCCTTTTGTATAGGCCGGAATACTATAAATTATCGGCTTTTGGCTTTGAGAAAAAAAATAAGCAAGAATAATAAGGATTATAAGGCTATCGAAATATATATTTTTAAATAATCCTAAGAATTTTTTTACCATTCGGACACTGTTTTATTTACAAAACCTATTAGCTCATTCGCTATTAAAACTGCAAAAAAGTTTGTTATTTTATTTCTAATCAAAAAACCACAAAGACATGCATAACTAAAATGGCACCAGTTCGAAATAAATTATTACTGCCAAACCGCTATCAAAACACCGAAAAAAATTTTGCTATTTCATTTCCAATCAAAATATTACAAAAACATGCATAAGAATATGGTACCGATTCGGTATCACATTTTGCCGAAACGAAAGTACAATAATTTCTGAATTTTAAAAATAGTCTAAACTATGATTGATAGGATTAAAAGATTAACTTGATTTTTTATTAATCCAGATACTCCTTAAATCAAGAGAATCAAGCGTAAGACAAAAGTGCCTCTCATTTCGAGTCATTTCAGTATAAAAATATGAATATTTTTATACTGAGCAAGCGGATGATGCATAAAAGGCTGCAAATACTTTTTTTTCAAATAGGTAGAGTCATTAATAAACAAATAGCCTGCTCCTGCACTAACTCGTTCGGCTATCTGACTGCTGTCGCGCAGATTAGAGAGGCAGTTGGTCCAGCCCTTGCGGTTCATCAGGTCGAGGGAAATATTAAAACTGTGGTCGTTTAATACAAGCAGGGTATCCTGCCGCATAATATGTTGCTGTTCTAAAAAAGGTTCGATATTTTCGCAGGCTTTAAAATACTGAATATGTTGCTTATTCGGCCAGCCATGATAGCGTAAATGAATATTTTCCCGGCAGACATGCACATTATAAACAATGAAAATAAGGGCGAAAATTTTTAAATAATTAGACCGGAAAATTTTTGGGTGATTTTCTTTCAAATAAAACAGAAAACTCACATAAATAAATAGCAAGAATATAAGCTGGTTAATCAGGTAATAATCATGATTATCAAATACCTGATACCATAAAATAATAAAAGCCATAAAACCAACCCAAAGCGTTAGCGTGAAAACTCTGAGTTTGAAATTCCACTTTTTAAATCGGAAAATCAAAAATAGAAGAAATAACATAGATAAATATTGCGAAAAACGGCTATGGTAACTCTCCGACCACAAAATCCAAGCGTAATTATAAACATGTGAGATTTGCTGGCGGGTATATTCCCAAATAGGTAAAATGCCAATGAGAAAAATGCCTTTGTTGTGCAAATCGTTGTAATGTGCAGCATAGAGATACCATAAAGCAATAGGAATAAGAACGATAAAAAAGCTAAGGCCAAATTCTATTTTTTTATTAAAAATCTGTTTATCAGAGGGAATAATACCTGTGATTTCGAGAAAATAATAAAAAATAATGGCTACAAAGCTCGTAAGCGCTGGTATTTTAAGCAGTGCAGCCAAAAGGAAAGTGCATAGACTAATGTACCAAAACAACTTTTTTCGGGATTTTATAAAAAGGTAGAAAAGATATAATGCTATAAGTGCCAAACTGAAAGAGGGAACATTCATCAAAAAATTATCGGCATAATAAACAAAAATGGTAGAAGAAAAAAGGAAAGTGGCCATAAACAATCCCCAAAAAGAATCCTGAAATAAATCTTCGGTGTTTTTAAAAAGGGCAAATAAGCCCCAAAATGCAAAGAATAGAATCAAGAGGCGATAGATATATTCGTGATAGCCAAAAAATTTCCATAATTGTGCTACCGAGTAATAGATAAGCGGAAAATCACTCACTGTTTTGCCTGTATTATCCGAACCAAGGTAGTTCATCTGCGGCTGCCAGAACGAATTGCCGTCCTGATAGTAGTTCTGACTGAAAGCGAGGCAATCGCATTGCCGCCATTGGTGTACCGATTGCGGACGCAAGAAACTGATTTCCTGCAAATCATAGACAAAAAACAGACTAAAAAAAATAAGCCCAAAGATATAGGGCGATAATTGTGGAAAATAGAACTTAATTTTATTCATAAATAGTAATTTAAAATCTGTTTTACTTGCGCTGATAATTTATACCGTACCGGTATCGCATTTTATATGCTTTCTTTTGTTCTTTAAGGACATCAGTAAGTTATCAAAAAGTATTTACAAATTTCAGAATTGGCTTATATATATTATTTTAGCAAAAATAATTTTATTTTTTTGTTTCTATCAATAAGTCCAGTATAAAAAGGTGAATTTGCATCGAAATCGGTCGGACGATTTAATTAATCAATTGTAAATGAGCTATCTATTTTCACAGTTTCAGTAAATCTATCCGTCCGACCGATTTTTAGACCGAACTCATCAATACTTCGTTAAATTTTATACCGAATCGGTCAATGCCATTAAGTTGAGTTTGATCGAAACGTTTCCAAGTGCCTGTCGGCACATTGGAAAGTTCTTACAGTGAGACTTTCCAACGTGGCCTTAACCACTTTGAAACGTCATAAGATAAAGCTTTCCAGCGGTATATAAAAGGAATACATTGAATATGTTTCGCACTCATTTGGTTTCAGTAATTTTTATCGTATTTATTGTGACATATATTATTGATGATTAATATATTATGCGAATTAGTCCAAAAAATATTTTATTCATACTTAGTCTGATTAGCAACGGCATTCATGCCGTTGAACAAGTGCAGTTAGATTAAAAACAATGCAATTACTGTATCTCTCGAAGCACAGTTTTTCATATCTAGCAAAGAAAAGACCTGAATATAGCAAAGATTGTAGCTACGAATTAAAAAAAGAGCCACAGCATGGCTATTCTGTTTCCGCAGCATGAAAATTTTGTATATTGATTTAGCCCTTAATTGCAGCGTTTTTTGGCTGGTAGATATTTAAATCTCCGGCATAAATGCCGGAGATAATCATACATGGATACAAAGAACTAAATTTTGTCTAATAATTGTAATTTTTAGCATATTATCAAAATGGTTATATACATAGTTATATAGAATAAGGAATAGTATTCTTTGCGGATTAGTTTAAACTTTAGTAACTTTTTTATAATCAAATACTATTAACTTAATGGAATTAACCAAATCGGTATCCAATTTTTGTAATATTTTGATAGCGTTTAAGTATAACTATTCTAAAAAAAGGCTTTGCTCAAACCAAAACCCTCGCGAATGGCGCAGTTGCGCGAGGGATTGAAGCGATAGCTTGGTGAAGCCAAAGGGCTACAAAAACAGGCAAAAAAAGAGTGTAGGTACGGAACTCCTTTTTTTGCCTGTTTTTGTGCCCTTTGGCAAACCGACTATAAGCAGAAAGCCCGCCCGTGCGCCCTCTAAATAATCATGAATTACTAATTACTAATGCTGTTCTACAAGTGCTGTTTCCCGATTAATGAATCCTGAATCCCAATTTTCAATTTACAATTCACGATTATTCGTAGCCTTTTACGATATCTAAAAACTCGGCACGAAATCCGTAGGGGTCAAAATTATGAGCTTTACTTGCCCAGTTGTAAACTTTTTCAAAACTCAAATCACCCTTAAATTCCGATTCCTTGAGCAGCAATCCAAGCCCGGCCACAGAAGCAGCAAAACGCATATTTTCCGAAGCCACATCAAAAGCTATGATTTGGTTGCTTATGGTATAATTTATCTGTATATTTTCTTCCGAAACAGGCATTTTATACCGAAAATCTATGCTCGCGAAATCCGAACTTTTTTTACCACTTAAAACAAGTTCATAGAGTGCGGTTATACTTTGATTTGCACCTATTTCACCGGCATCAGTAGAATCATTCTGAAATGTACTATCATTCAAGACCCTGTTTTCATAACCGATCAATCGGTATTGCGAAACGGTTTCAGGATTAAATTTGAGCTGTATTTTAGCATCCTTAGCCACGGTAAAAAACTTGGAATATTCGTATTCAAAAACTTTTTTGAGCTGTTTGGCATTGTCGATATATTCGTAAGTTCCATTTCCGTGATTAGCAATTTGTTCCATCATAGCATCATTAAAATTTCCTTGTCCAACGCCCAGAACGGTTAAATAAATACCTTTATTCCGTTTTTCCTCAATCAGTTTCACTAATTCATCGGTAGAAGAAGGGCCTACATTAAAATCACCATCCGAACCAATAATTATACGGTTGTTGCCACCGGCAATAAGATTCTGTGTAGCAATATCATAAGCCGTAATAATTCCCTGAGCACCTGCAGTACTACCACCTGCACCGAGTTTATCTATGGCCGCCTTAATGTCTTGTTTTTTATCTCCATAGGTAGATTGCAGCAAAACCTGCGAGCTTCCAGCATAGGTCACAATAGCCAACCTGTCCTGACTGCCCATCTTATCGACAAAACTTTTGAATCCGGATTTCAGTAATTCTAACTTATCAGGGTCGCTCATAGAGCCAGAAACATCAATAAGCAACACAAAATTAGAATGAGGCAATTCGGTGAGTTTTTTTCCTTTCATTCCTATACGTAGCAGATAATGTTCTGTATTCCAAGGGCAAGAACTTAGCTCGGTATGTAGCGATACATTCCCACTTTCGGGCTCGAGATAATCGAAATTAAAATAATTGAGAAATTCTTCGACCCGAACGGCTGCTTTAGGTGGCTTTTGTGCATAATTGGAAAAGCGGCGCATATTGGCATAGGAACCGCCATCTGCGTCTATGGCAAAGCTCGAGTTGGGCTGCTCGGCAGTACTCACATAGGCATTTTCGCCATAATCGGTATATTTTTCGGTTGAAGACAGTTCGCCTGTCACTCCATTGTCTAATGGAGTCAGCCCACCCACTCCATCGTACTTGCTGCAGGAATAAACTGCGGCAAGAATAAAAATCAGGTAAATAATTTTTTTCATGCTATTAAGTTTTGAATTTATATTTATAGTACGGTAAATTTTGATATAATGTGACAGTTTCAAAGCTTGGAAATTACTAATTATTCGCTACCTTTGTGAAAAAGCAAAAGAGATGAGAGAGTTTAATACATCGGGCC
>CAYQXT010000102.1:0-10383 GCA_964421365.1 uncultured Bacteroidaceae bacterium | reverse complement strand
ATAGGTAGCACTGGCAGGAAGGTAAACGCTTTCTGTTCGGAAAGTAATATTGGCGGCTTTATCAATTCCTATACCTGTAACACTATAAGAATTACCTAAGTCGTTAGAAGCCGTTTCTCCAACAGTAAGAACATAATACCAATGATTTAAAACTCCACTATTTGTATGAACACCACCATTATCAGCAGTACCTGTGTACCAATTGGTTCCTTGATAAGTATCGGGTTGTCCTTCGGATTTAGGATCAGCCATAGAGCGTAAAGCTGCATGTCCGGCTCTTCTTTCAATATCTTCACCAATTAACCATGTGGATTTTTCCGGAGCGGCAAAAAGCTCAATAGATGCTCCCCAAATATCGGAAAAGCCCTCGTTCATAGCACCAGATTCGTTGCTATAAGTCAAATTAGCCGTATTTTCACAAACGGCATGACCAATTTCATGGCCACAAACATCTAAAGCAGTTAAGGCATCAAAATAAGTATCACTACCATCACCATAAGTCATTACAGAGCCATTCCAATAAGCATTATCGTATTTGACATCATAATGTACATAAGATTTAATTTTGGAACCTGCATTATCATAACTATTCCGTCCGTGTTTTATACTCCAATAATCATAAGTCATTTCTGCTCCCCATTGAGCATCCATAGAAGCATCATCTTTGGCTGTATTGTGGTATTCGGCAGCCGTCCAGTTATTATCTGCATCCGTAAATTCTACGGCAGAAGCATAATTTGTTCCGGTTTTCATGTTGTAGGTTTCGATTCCATTTCCACGTGTAAGGTCATGTAGTCTATACGAACCACCAGAATATTCAGTTTGGATTGTTCTGGTTCCACTATAACGTGTTTCGGCATTAGCTGATCCGTTTGTAGCTTTTGTGCTATTAACAGTTTTTACATCGGGGGTAGAAGTTCCCATAAGTTCATGTCCATGTTCATGTCCATGAGCATGTTTGATAATAGCATCTTTATAGATAACTTTACCGGTTTGTGCATCTACATAAACAAAATCTCTACTTAAGGGTTTTTCGGCATAAATATTAAATTTATAGGCTAAGCGAGGCTGCATAAATTCATCTCTGTTTGCACGATTATGATTACGAATAATGACTAATTCTCCATGAGGTGTAAAACTTCCTGTGGGTTCAGTCTGGCGGGCAAATTCTTGATTTCCGGCATCTTCCCACATATATTTTTGAGCACCTATTTTATTAAGGGCAACTTCTAAAGCGGCAGCTTCAGAAATAGAAGGTGTTGTGGCGATATTTTTTAATTTTCTGTAATCACCATTAATAGAAACAATTTTCCCATTTTTGGCATGAACATAATACACGGCATGTTCTACTTTGATCCCTTTATAATACTGTTGATATCTTTCCAACATTCCCAAAACAGGATCTTTTTCTTTGTCGTAACGGACAAAGTTCACATTAGGCTCTACTTTCAATTGTTGTTTTAACAATTGTGGAGCTTGGCTGAGAGCAACGGCACTTTGTTCACTAAATTTCAAAAATGTAGGTGTTCCCGTAAGCCCATTAAATCGGGCTTGAACAACTTCTTGCGCAAAAATTCCATAAGAAGCTAAAAGCGCAATGAATAACATAAAAATTTTTTTCATCTTTAAAAAGATTAGATTAGTTTAAGAATACACAAATATATAATTAAAGAAAACGAATAGAAATGAACTGTTGATGAAATGATTTATAAAAAAACAAGCTAAATCACTCATATAAAACAATTTAATCAGGATTTACAAAAACCACCATTTTGATGAATGGTAGTTTTTTGATGTTGAATGGTATATTCTAGAGGACTAATTTAGTCTATTTCGAGTTTAAAGGCAATATTTATTACCATTTCTACTTTGTTTTCTTCATTTACGATGGGAGAAAAAGTAGAGGCAAGATTGAATTTTTTTTGACTTATTTTTATTTTTTGAATCACATCAATGGTTTTCTTGTCCTTAACAACCTTTTTCCATATATCTTTGGAATTTTCATTGCTATCTTTTAATACCAGAAAGTCACCCTGCATTGTTCCAAGTAATTTTTTTCGTGGAACATCCAAAAAATGGGCAAATTTTTCATTAATATCAATAATTTTACCTTCAGTATTATAGATCACAACAAATACACTTTGCTTAATGGCTTCGAGTAAACTATTTAACTCTGCCTCTCTACGAAGTGAGGTTACTTGTTGTTTTTGTAATTTTTTAAGTGCGTCAAGTGCTTTTTGTTCGTTTATTTTCATTAATTCTGTCTGAACTTCCTGTTGAACAATAAATTTTTCATTTTGTTTCTGATGAATAAAACTACTTATTGCATTGGCTATACTCTGTGTAATATTTTCTAAAAACTCAAACTCATAATCTTTAAATTCGCTAAAGCTACTCACTTCGATAATTCCAAGTAGTGTCTTTTGTTGTAGAATAGGCACTAGTACCAGATATCGCGGAGGCGCAGAACCTAAACCTGATTTTATTTGTAAATAGGACGCGGGCACATTATCTATTTTAAGTATTTTTTTTGACTGATAAACGGTTCCCACAAAACCCTCCTGAATACTTATTTTTTTTCGTTCAGACCGCGAACGTTCATAAGCAAAATTGGCTATCATCTCTAAATATGGCTCTTCATCAGTCGGTTTATTAAGAATAAAAAAACCGCCAGAAGCTGCATCTAAGTATTTCACTAAATTACTAATCGCACTATTAGCCATTTCATCTATTTTTTCATAATCCTGAAGAATAAGGGTTCCTATTTTTGCTAAACCCACAGAAATCCATGTGCGAATTTCTTGTTCTTTTTTGCGTTCAGCTTCTTCTTCCTTAAGCAGAGATAGATTTTTCTGCATTTCGAGTATGGCGTGGCCAAGCATATCATTTTCACTTCTCAGTCTATAATCAATATTCAGATTTCCCTTTCCTATTTCTCTGGCAGAGTTTACAACATCCGAAAGTTCACCAATCACCTCGTTGACGGCCTTGGCAATAGCACCAAATTCATCCTTTCTACTTATTTTAATTTTTAGATTTTCATTGATTACTCCGTCTTTAATTTTTTCCAGCACTCTTGTACTTTGTTCTACGGGTTTTGTTAACCTACTCATTATTAAAGCAATTACAATAATCAAAAGAATCAGACCAACGATACCTATTATTAAAGAGATTTTGAAAGCATTTGTTCCTTCTTCGAGTATTACCTTTTCCGGAACAACCAGTCCAACTGCCCAAGGAATAGAACTTTTTCCTACTTTAAAAGGAGATAAGGTGATATATTGCTTACCTTCTCGCCCTTTAATATTATCTACGATACTTGTACTTAAGCCTAAATTTATTCTTGATTCAATATTATTATCTATAACCATTTTGGGATAAATATCTTTCAGATTTTTCCCCATAAATTCTTTTTGCGGATGAGCAATAATAATTCCTCCATTTGAAACCAAAAAAGCAAAGGAATTTTTAAAAGGTTTTATATCCCGTATTAAGCCGTAAAAACGTTGTAAACTAACGTCAACTCCAACGATACCAACAAATAAGTTATAGTGCATCATTGGTGCAGAAATACTGGCTTCTAAAACAGAGTCGTCTGTGTAAGTATAATAATAGGGCTCGGTGATTATTTCCTGAGGATTCATTTTTATGGAATAATACATACTTCCTTCATTGGGGCTATCCATATCCCTATTTGAGTACCTACTTTCGATAGTAGTATTATTAGTAAAAAATTCGAGAGTTTGTCGTCCGTGAGATTTTTGATAGGAAGAATCAATTGCATACAGTTCCCAACTCACCCATAGTGCAAGATAATCAGAACTACTTTTATAAATATTACGCATCATGTCTGCTTGCTTTTCTCTAAGTGTTTTTGATGCGATTCCATTATAAGCAGAAAATCCTTCAGCTAAAGAACGAACGACACCCATATCGGTATTTAATTCACTTTTCACATGATTAGCAAAAGCTTCGGCTTCTTTTTTTGCCAGATTTTGGGCATCACGTAGCGCTCTTTCTCTGGAAACATATGAGATATAAATTAGGGCTGCCAAATAAAATAACGCCACTAAAGAAGTAATTGATAGTATAACTTTGGTATTAATCTTCATCTGCTTAAAATTTGTCCACGAATTACACAAATTAACACTAAATTCATTTTTTTTACCTGTTTAGAATTAATCTAATCGCCGGATATTAATTATTTATAATTATCTATAATATACTATAATATTGCTTTTGGCAATACTATAGTATATTATACTGCTATGCGGCTAAATCCAAATTCAATCTCCAATCTTTATTTTTTTTAAGGCTTTAAAGTTACATATAACTTCCGTAAAAAATCAATTTAAGCCCTTTAAATTAAAAAAGATTTCTTATATTTTAGCTTTAATATACAATTTTCATGTCAAAAAGAGTATTTAGATGATTTTTTTTGGAATTATTATTACATTTGTATTATAAAAAAGATTTTATGGAGAAGATTCAGCTGGAAGTGTATGCAGTAACACATAGTCAAACACATTCCGGAGCATACGCATTAATCCTTCAAGAGAAACGAGGCAACAGACGTTTACCTATAATCATCGGCACAAATGAGGCTCAGGCAATTGCAATAAAATTAGAAGATTTGAAACCGCAGCGTCCGCTTACCCATGATTTATTTTTAACTTTAGCTACATCCTTTGGGGTCCAATTGGTTGAGGTTAATATTGTGAAGTTGCAACAAGCTGTATTTTATTCTGAGCTGGTTTGCATCAAGGATAGCACAACGATTCGTTTAGACGCCCGCACATCTGATGCTGTCGCCCTGGCACTTCGGTTTAACTGCCCTATTTACACAAACGAAAAAGTAATGAAAGAAGCTGGGGTGGATATTGGTTTTTTTCAACAAGACAAAAATGTAGTCGAGTCGCAAAGTTACTCTCAGCTTAGTGATGCTAAGCTAAAAAATTTTTTTCAAAAAGCCATTGAAGAAGAGCGTTATGAAGATGCTTCACGGATTAGAGATGAGCTAAAAAGACGTGGTTACGATAAATTTTAATCACAAGGACAGCTCAAAAATTCTGTATATCAAGCATTAAAAAAAGAGGGGTTTAAAATTAGAATCAAAAACACCTCTTTTTTATTTTTATTTATCTTAGTAAAAAACTTGATCTAGTAAATTAAAGTCAAATCTCCTACCAGCAAAAATTCTTCTCCATTCAAATAAATGCCTTCAGCTTTCCAGATATAGACATCTTGAGGCATTAAATGGTGTTTATAGTATCCATTCCAACCAACATCAGGATCCTTACTTTCAAAAACAAGTACACTATTACGATTGTATATTTTTATAGTTATTTCCTGCACACCTTCCAATATCGGATAAAATATTTGATTATTTCGTATTTCAGGATTATAACGAGAGTCTGGTTCTCCTTGCGGATCTGGACGAAATGCATTGGGGAATTGGACTTTATAATTTTGCGCCTGCACTGTAATTGAACTCAGGAAAAAGGAATCCTTACAGTTTTTATTTGTCCATTTTACAAGACTAACTGGATAATACCCTTCTTTTTGCAATCGAATATCTACCTGTTTTTTTGTTAATAAAATATTTCCTATATACCATTTACAGTTCTCATCGGGTAATAAAAGTGTGCTAAGATTAAGTTTCTCACCGGAAAGATAGCTCTGTTTCAAATTACTAACCGATGAATAAATGGGTTTAGGATAAACGATTATCGTATCAACACTTAAAATAATTTTATTTTTTTTCAGACGTATAATATAAGTACCAGCCTGCAAGTATTCATGGTCAATTTTATTACTACGAATACCCTCACCATCACCAAAATCAATAAAAAAGATAGTATTATTTGAATTTTTAATTGTAATCTGGACTTTCAGCGGTTCACAACCTTGTTTCTGACTAATTTCTAACTTCGGCATCAGTTTGGTAGTTTGAACTATTTCTTTCGTTGACATTGAATCTAAAACTTCAGCCTCCTTATCCATTCTTACTATTTTTACCTCATTAGGTTTTATCGTAGGGATTTTTTCGCTGGTTTTCTGTTCTTTTGGATTTATTTTTTTTCCTACTGGAAAATTAAGTCTTTCTCTAACTTGAGTTTGCGTAGTTTCTTTTGTAATTTCTTTTGATTTTTTAAGACTCAAATCATTAGCCACAATTGACTCATTTTCCATGCTTTGTGTTTTTGAAACGAAAGTACGGTTTATTACCAAAAGAGAAACTCCTATTAGGATTATCCCCAAGATAATTTTTTGTAAGAATTTAATTTTCCGTTTAAATTCTAATTGTGAATTTATTTTACTCCATAAATCCGAATGCGGCTTTAATTCCGCTCCCAAAAATCTTCGTTGGAACAGTTTTTCTATATCCACCTCATTTTTTTTCATATATACTTTTGCTATCTTTATTCTTAATTCTAGTCAATTTTTCTTGTAATATTTTTTTGGCACGCGAATACTGGGATTTTGACGTATTTATATCGATACCAAGCATTTCTGCTATTTCACGATGTTTATAACCTTCAATTGCATACAGATTAAATACTTGTTTATAGCCTGGAGCTAATTCCTTTACAACATTTAAAAGCTCTTCCATTGTAAAATCGGATGAATTAAATCCATAAGCATCTTCATTTTTTTCTGTCACTAGATCGTAATCGTAATTGCGATTATGCTTTTTATTTCTATGATAAAAAGTAATGGCTGTATTCACAACAATCCGATGCATCCAGCCAGCAAAAGAGCCTATATGTTCATATTTGGGAATATTTGTATAAATTTTAATAAAACTCTCCTGCATCATATCTTCTGCTTCTTCACTACTGTTCGCATACCTCAGACAAATAAGATAAAATTTTGCTGAATATTTATCGAATAATTGCTTCTGAGCTTGTCTATTTCCTTTTGCGCACGCTTTGATTAATTGCTCATTCGCTTCCATATTTAGTTAGTTAACTCTGTATTATAAGAAATAGTTGCACCTGATTAAAATTCAGAAAATAGTCTTTTGTTTAATTATATAATTACCCATCAAATCAATAAGAAACAAATAGTTATACATTGCTTCATAATTATCATAAAGTTATGAGCTATAATAATCCGTTAATCTTTGCAAAAGCTTGAATCTGAAAATAAATAGTATCCGAATAATTAGGGTTGTCTCTATTTGACAATAACTTTGGTGAAGTTATCATTTTCAGACATTTACAAAAAAACAATTAACAGAATATTGAATATAATAAAAATTCCATTATTCAGAAAAATATATTACAATTTGAAACAAAAAAATTTCCCGGAATAAACTTAATTAGTTTGTGTTCATAAACTCTCCCCTATGGCCGTTTAAACCTGTCGAACGTATAACAGGCAATTCAAACTATTACAGCAAATTTCAAGGGAAAGGCTATATGCTTCTTGTAGAAATAAAACGTAATTAGCCCATAAAAAATCAGCTTTTCTTTTCATTAATCCAGTCAAAAACATCCGAGTTTATTGAACTAAAAAATGTCCACTCTACATTTTCAGGGTTTAGTTGTAGCATTGAATCTATACCTTTCAAACTCCACTCGTCTTCGATTGGCATAATAACTCCCCACCTAATTTTTTTATTTCTAAACAATTCAGAAAGAAAAGTATTTATCCAGAGACCTTGTTCTGAGGCTAAATTCTGTCGAATAGAATTATTCGTAATAATATTAGTTGTTTCTTTTTCTAAAAAAAAATTTCGCCAAATAATCATTTCATTTTGTAAATGACACATTAAAATACTGTTCGTTTTCCATATATTATATAATATATTTTCTGCTGGGAAATAAAAAATTTGCATGAAGGCGCTATCATATAACAATTCTTTATCGAAAGTATTCATTTTAATGGCGATTTATTAATTTTCACTTGCAGCTAACAAAAGCTTTACAATATAAAAGAAAAATTAGAAAAAATAAATTTTTATCAACAATCTTTTTTACAAGTATAAATCTATTATCTACATGATTATTAAGCACCTTCACCTATTTATTTGTATGTTACATTTTGGAGCTAACTATTTTTTAGTAACAAACAGAATTCACAATTAACAATTCAGCATTGCTTAAAAACGTATTCCAACAACTGTAATATCGTCCAACTGCTCAAAATCACCTTTATGTTCGTCCAAATCATTTTCAAGATTGATAAGTTGTTCGGACATTCCATGCATAGCATTTTCCTTCATAAAGTCAAGTAAACGTTTGGTGCCGAATTTTGCTTTTTGAATCATCCCTCCTCTGGAACGCTGATCAATGATTCCATCGGAAAACAGATAGATTAAATCATTTTTCTTGATACTTAAAGTAATATTTTTAAATGGTTCGTCCAATCCATATCGGTTTCCTCCAATTGCTCTGATACTCCCCTTAATAATTTCAATATTTTTTTCCTCATTTTGGAAAAGAATTAATGGTCTTTTGGCACCGGAAAAGATTAGTTGCCGGTCTCCATTTTTAAAGAAATCTATTCTAACGAGAGCAATATCCATCCCATCATCATTTTCACCATGTTCTTGTTTTAACATATTCCGCACACCACCATCCAATTTTTCAAGGATGTCGGCCGGCGAATAGATACGTTTCTCATTTACAATACTATTGAATAATCGATCGGCAATTAAAGTCATAAATGCTCCGGGAACACCATGCCCGGTACAATCAATAACGGCAAAAATAAGACTAACTCTGTCGGATTTAAAAATCTTGGCTAACCAGTATGAATCTCCAGAAACAACATCTTTAGGCCTAAACATAACAAAATAATCTACGAGACTTTGCAAGGGCTTTAAATTAGGTAATATAGCCGTTTGTATGGTTTCTGCATATTTTATACTACTCAGAATTCGCTTATTCTGACTTTTTAAATTATTTCTTTGTTCGCTTATCTCTTCATTTTTCGAGCGAAGTTCTTTTGTCCTTTCTCTTACTTTTTGCTCTAGATTTAAGTATGATTCCCTTAAATTTCGAATCATTAAATTGAAAGACTTTGCTAATTGTGCAATTTCATTACTTCCTTTAACTTCGGCTTGTTGCTCCAAATGACCTTTGCTAATATAATCGACCGTATGTGCCAGCTCTTTTATCGGACGGGATAATCGCCTTGACCAAAGGAATATTAGTACTGCCACAACTAAAGTAACTAAACTGAATATCTGCAAGGACAAGAGTAGCTCTTTTTTGTTCTTAGCATTTTCTGTTACTCTGTCGTACTCAAGCACTAACACAGCACCTTTATACAAACTCGTATTTTTAAAATCGCGGTTTAAATTACTATAATCAGCATAAACAGCAACTCCTAAAGAATCTGTTGTTTTTACTATTTTATTTTGTTTGGAATCAAAAACTTTTGATACAATTTTAACCACATCTTTGGGTACTTCTTCTCTTTTAGTAAAGGAATAGATTACATCACTAACAATAAAAAGATCAACATTTCTTAATCCTATTTGAGAACTTGAAATATCTCCAAATATACCTATCATTTTATTCATCAAACTGTTAGCTGCTTTTGAATAACTACCCATTTCTATAATATATTTTCCATCAGGAGTGCCCTCGTAAGTGTATTTTTTAAGCTGATTCGTTTTAGACTCATTAGTAAATGGCTCGCTAGTGAAAGTTTTGTTTTTAAAAATCGAATTTAGAAAATTCTTATGCGATTCTCCAAAATTAAACAAATTTAATCCTAAATCGGGTTCAAAAGTAGTATACACAATTACGCCGCTTCGATTAACAATATAAATATCAGTAAGGCTAGTATCCATTCCTAAATTTATACTCATAGAATCGAGCATGGTATTACTAAATTGTTTAATGGTGTCAAGATAATTATAAATTATCTGATGGCTCCATTTTTCCAACCGTTTATCTAAATCGGATTCAATATACCGAAGACTTTCCTCTTGTAAATCAAAAATATGTTTAATCTCATCATTAACAATCTGTCGTTTAGTATCGTAAGCTTCATTTTGTAATCTTTGAGCGTTATAATAATTATAGCCCGCCAAACCAACCAACGCAAAAAATACTGGAGTTACAGAACTAATAATGATCTGCCAAGTAATTGAACGAATTTTAAAATGACTTAATAATTTCATATTTTTATTAAAATTCCAGCTAATTGTTTATTAAACAACTGTTGCTTTATTTTATTTTTTTTAATCAAAATTATTTTGGTACGCCTTAGTGAACCAAAATATACTTTTTGTAATAATGCCAAGCCGATAACATATCCCGTAATATAATCTTTTTGTATAAATTCAACAACCGCAAAACCTAATGCCGCAACTTGCAAACTTGCCGACCATAATCCTTCTAATGGTTTCCCGCTGTATATCAT
>CAYQXT010000101.1:0-10421 GCA_964421365.1 uncultured Bacteroidaceae bacterium | reverse complement strand
CCATAACCAATACGCTAAGTCGTGCTTTAGAACTAAAAGGACAAATTAAGCGTTATGATACTCAATGACTAGCTAAATAGCGAAAAGAATTTTATTATTTCATTTTAAATCAGAATATTACAAAAAAATGGGCATAAAAAAATAATACCGATTTGGTATGAAAACGGAAACAATTAAGGTACAATTACTTTGTCCATCTACAGGATGTAAAAAATGTAGAAATCTACGAAACAGGCTGGAAAAGCTATTTTTAGAAATGAATATTCAAGCAGACTATGAAATTATCACGGAAGTTGAGCAATTACTGAACTATAAAACATGGATTTTGCCAACCGTTTTAATAAACGGACAAATTGCAGCCCGAGGTTATTTACCTTTGAAATCTAAAATAAAAAAAATCTTAAACTAATAAAATCATAAAAATGGATAATTTTGAGAAGTATTTAAGCAAATTTAATTACGCTTCATTGGGAGAAATATCGATAAGTAGCAAGGAATTGGTTAATCTATTACCCGCCGGAAATGTCGATTTTATAGATATTCGTTTTAAAGAAGAATACGCCATTTGGCATTTTGGATTTTCCAAGAATATTCCTTTAAACGAACTTCCCCAAAGACTCACAGAATTAGACACCAATAAGCTTATTGTAACTGCCTGCCCTAAGAGTGTTCGCTCTAATATTGCTATGCACTATTTAATTACCAAAGACTTTAACGTTAAATTTTTATCGGATGGATTAACCACCTTGAAAGAAATTCTCGTAGGTGAGAATGCCCGTGATTTACACGATTTACTAAACGCTGAATAAACATGAGGCACGAACATCATCATCACGAGGCAAGTGGTAAGAATCTATTTATCACCATTTTATTGAATTTGACGATCACCATCGCTCAAATTGTCGGCGGTATCATTTCCGGAAGTATGGCGCTACTCTCCGATGCTGCCCACAATTTCAGTGATGTCCTATCCCTAATAATTAGCTATGTGGCCAAAAGATTAGCCTTAAAAGAGCGTTGCGAAAACTACACTTTTGGCTACAAACGGGCTGAAATATTTGCTGCTTTTATCAATTCGGCTACTCTCTTCGGAATTGCTGTTTTTCTGATGATTGAGGCTGTTCAACACCTTATTAATCCGCAGGCCATTAATGGAACTATTGTAATTTATCTCGCGGCTCTAAGTATTCTTATTAACGGGCTCAGTGTATTGCTCATAAAAAAAGAGGCCAAAGAAAGTATGAATATGAAATCGGCTTATCTACATCTGTTTACAGATATGCTGACTTCCATTGCTGTATTAATTGGTGGTTTTGTTGTTAAATATCTGAACTGGGGTTGGTTCGATGGTGTTTTATCCTTAGGAATAGCCATTTATCTGATTTATAGTAGTTGGGGAATTTTCAAGGACTCTGTCCAGATATTCATGCAATTTACCCCCCAAAATATTGATTTACACGAAATTGTCGATAAAATTGAAGCCATTGAGCAGGTTAAAAATGTACATCATGTGCATATTTGGCAATTAGACGAGCATGAAATTATGTTTGAAGCTCATATTGATACCCGAGAAGATATTTCTATCCGTAGTTTTGAGCAAATATTAGAAAAAGCAGATGAAATATTAGAGGCTTTGGGAATTCACCATTCTAACATTCAACCTGAATATGAGCGAAAAGACAATAAAAAATTGATTAATAATTAATTACTAATGATTGATGTTTACAATACTTTATTACATTTTTGCTGCGAATGCATAAATGATATTGATTAACAATAAAATACAATTCGGCAGTTTTTTAAAATCATTTAACTAAGTTAATTTGCATTATTTTGTATAATCTCTGTTGTTGTATAGTATCTGTCTGACCGCTTTAAGCGGTTAGATGGGTAAAAACAAAGTTATAACAATCATTGCGAATTAGCTTATTAACGGAATTATTCATTAGTAATTAGTAATTATTTTTATATCATTGCATCAAAATTAAGAGTAAAAAACAATGATATGGAAATAAAAATAGCAAAAGCAGGAAATGTAGGAAAAAAGGTACGTTCGGACTGTTTTGTCGAATTAGAACTAAAAAAATCCGGTGGAATAAAAATAGATTTGCAAAGTAAGGTGGAAAGTATGTATGGGAATCACCTTCGCCAATTAATTAAAAAAGAGCTTGCCTTTTTTGATATTTCTGATGCCGAAATAAAAATAATTGACAAAGGTGCATTAGACCATGTGCTTATGGCACGAATTGAAGCGGCGGTAAAGCAATTAAAACAAACGAATAAGAATTTTTTACCCGTTTTTATTTCCGAAAACGATTACAAAACAGCCAAAGATCAATTTCGTTTTTCGCGGCTATATATTCCGGGAAACTCACCCGCCATGATGTTGAATGCCGGAATTCACCAGCCTAATGGAATTATTCTCGATTTAGAAGACTCGGTGGCACCGGATAAAAAAGCCGAAGCTTTACTGTTGGTACGGAATAGTTTATGCGCTGTTAATTTTTATGGTGTAGAACGAATGGTGCGTATTAATCAGGGCGAAAAAGGTTTAGATGAACTCGAGCAACTTATCCCACATAATGTAAATATGCTCTTGATTCCTAAGTGTGAATCGGCAGACTATCTTAAAAAATTAGATAAAAAAATTATCGAAATAAAGCAAGAACATAATATACAGTCGCCAACATGGTATATGCCTATAATTGAGAGTGCTCTAGGTGTTGAAATGACTTTTGAAATTGCTATAGCCTCGCCCAATGTAGCATCCTTAGCTATTGGATTAGAGGATTTTACGGCGGATTTGGGCGTTAGTAGAACCAAAGAAGCTACCGAGTCATTTTATGCCCGTACACGTATGGTTAATGCCTGCAAAGCAGCCGGTATTCAGCCTATCGACTCTGTATTTTCTGATACGGCCGATATGGAAGGCCTGTTTAATAATGTAAAAGCAAGTAGTATGCTGGGCTTTGAAGGGATGGGCTGTATTCATCCGCGCCAGATAAAAGTGATAAAACAAGCCTTTGCGCCTGAGCAAGAGCAGATTGATAAAGCCAAAAAAATTGTACTCGCTTTTGAGGATGCTTCTGCTAAAGGTCTTGGGGTTGTAGCTCTGGGTAGCAAGATGATTGACCCACCGGTGGTAAAACGGGCGCAAAAAACCATTGATTTGGCCGTTCAATTAAATATGATCCCTGAAAATTGGAACGAAAAAAGTCAAGAGTGAAAAGTGAAGAGAGGAAACTTCGAAGCGTGAGCGATAGCCCTCCTTCGAACGTTATCGAAAAGAGAAAATCCGAGTACTGAATTTATAATTTGTAATTTAAAAAATATGTCTGATATAAAATTAGTAAAAAACGCCGTAGGCAGATTAGTCCCCACAGAAGTAAATGGCAAGAAACAAGTTCCCTTTCAGGGAGTTGGAAAATATAAACCCGAAGGTAAAATTCATGGTAAAAGCATTCCTTCCAATGCAGATTTTCCTCTTGATGGCAATAAAAAAGTACCTACTTTGAAAGATGCGCTTATAAAAGCCGGATTAAAAGACGGAATGGTTATTTCTACTCACCACCATTTCCGTAACGGCGATTTAATTGCCAACCAGATTTTTGATATAGCCAAAGAATTGGGTGTAAAAGACCTCATTTGGTTTCCTTCGGCCTCTTTCCCCTGCCATGAGTATCTGATTCAATATTTGGAAGATGGTACCATACACCACATCGAAGGTAGTATGAACGGGCCTTTAGGTCGTTTTGCCTCACAAGGTAAAATGAGTGGAACGGCTGTTTTACGCTCACACGGTGGGCGCTATCAGGCTGTTCAAGACGGTGAGATACAGATAGATATTGCGGTTATTGGTGCTGGCTGTGCCGATACTTTTGGTAATGCCAACGGACTGTATGGCGATTCGGCAAGTGGTCTGCTCGGTTTTGCGCTAGCCGATAGTCAGTTTGCCGAAAAGGTGATTGTCGTTACCGATAATATGGTCGATTTTCCATGTATTCCGTGGCAAATTCAGGGTAATAATGTGGATATTACTGTAAAAGTGGATAAGGTAGGCATCCCGGAGAAAATTATTTCCGGCACCACGCAAATTACCAAAAGTCCCGACAGGCTCTTTTTGGCCGAATTAACCGCCAAATTTTGCGAACTTACCGGAGTTATACACGATGGTTTCTCGTTTCAGACCGGTGCCGGTGGTACAAGCCTTGCCGTGAGTGATTATTTCGCTCAAATCATGCGTCAAAAGGGGATAAAAGGACGTTTTGCCCGTGGCGGCAGCAATAAATATCTTGTAGAAATGTTGGAAGAAGGTTTGATTGACTATATTTTAGATGGCCAGACCTTTGATTTAGCCGGTGTACGCAGCATGGCCGAAAATCCAGGGCATGTATGGACAAGTCCGTTTACTAGTTATAATTATCACAGTAAAGGTAATTTTGCCGGTATTTTAGATGTGGTTATTTTGGGTGCTACCGAAGTAGATATAAACTTTAACGCCAATGTTGTAACCCATTCCGATGGCTATATGCTGCATGGTATTGGGGGCTGGCAGAATTGCCTATTTTCAAAAACGGTTATTTTACCTATTCCGCTGTTTCGTGACCGGATTCCGGTAGTGGTAGATGAGGTTACGACACTCTGTGGCCCCGGCAAATTAATAGATGTAATTGTTACCGAGCGCGGTATTGCCATAAATCCTTTACGTAAGGATTTAATAGAAAAGGCAAAAAATAGCGGTCTACCGATAAAAACGATTCAGGAGTTAAAAAACGAAGCCGAAAAAATCTGCGGCAAGCCTGAAAAACCAAAATTAGGCGAGGAAGTGATTGGTGTCATCAAGTGGGTAGATGGTACGATTATAGACAGTATACGAAGAGTATTATGAAAATGTGAATTTTATTTACAAATAGAGAATGAGGCTAATCATAAGTCCCTTTCTCTATTTTTTACCATTGTTGTCCGATAAAACTCGGAATTAGTAAAAAATTGTATTTAAGTGTTTGAAAATCAAATATAGAATTTTTATTTTCAAAAACAAGCCCCCTATGTCGGGAAAAGTGGGCTAACAATAGACCGTCCCTGCCGGGACTTTTTTTGTTATGAGGTTTTTTTAATACCATAGCTTCTGCTATGGTTTAACAAGAGATCGCCCTATCGGGCTTAAAAAAAACACATTTTTTGATGTTTTTCGCAAGTCCGTAAGACGACCCTATTGTTAGTCCATAATTTTAATTATGGGATTTATTTTTTTTATTTTTAAATTTTTATCGGACAACAATGATTTTTTACATTAATTAATGAGTCTAGTATAAAAAGGTGAATTTGCATCGAAATCATTCGGACGACTTTATTAATCAATTGTAAATGAGCTGTCTATTTTTACAGTTTTAATATATCTATCCGTCCGATCGGTTTTTAGACTGAACCCATTAATGTCTGCCAATAATGTAGAAAAATAAAAAAAATATTGCCACATAGCGAAACCAAGCAAATAATCTATTATATTCATCTCACAGTCCCAGAAATTCTCAACTCATTATTTTCTTATCCTCTTCCTTAAGCCATTGCAGCGTGTCTTTTATCGTCTGGGTGAGCGGTCGCACTTTGTAATTCAAAAACTCAGAGGCTTTTTGTTTAGAGACTAAAGCATTATGTGTTAATGTATAGATACTATAAGACGTAAAACTTGGTTTGTGGTGAAATAAAGTAGCAAAAAATTCCACAAAAGGCGCTATAAGACGAGCTAAAAATAAAGGAAATTTCATTTTTGGGGCTTTAATTGCCGAAAAGTGCTCCAAAATCTTCAACAAAAGACCAATTTGAACAAAATGACCGGACAGAAGATAGTTTTCACCTCTTTTCCCAAACTCAGCAGCCGAAATAATCCCTTTGCTTACATCCCGAACATCCACAAAATCATAGGCACCTGAAACATAGGCGATCATTTTATGCGATAAAAAATTTCTAAAGAACTTGCCCATCGCCGATTCTTTAAAGTCATTGGGGCCAATAATGCCGCTGGGATGGACAATTACAAAATCTAAATCCTTGAATTTTAGCAATTCCTGAACGGCTTTTGCTTTAGATTGGGCATATTGTCCCACTAATTTTTTCGGGTTTAGATTTAAGGTTTCTACTATTTTCTGCTTTGGTTTTTCGGGCACTTCAAAAACATGTACTGTACTAACATACACCAGTCTTTGAATATTATACTCTGAACAAATCTGAGCTATATTAATAGTTCCTTGCACATTAATTTTATAAATGGTTAGATTAGGTTTATTGGCTATCGTAATTAAACTGGCAAGATGAAAAACCAATTGCCGATCGCTTAAAATAGCAGCTAATTTAGCCTTATTTCTTATATCCGCCAGATACCAATCTGCCAAAGGCTTGAATGATTCAGGTATTTTTTCATTGGGTGCAGAAATTGCCTTAATATCCTCATAACCTTTTGTTTTCAAGCTATTCAGAAGCGTGATTCCCAAGTGCCCGCTGGCTCCAATTATCGCTATTTTTGTCGTTTTATTCATCTGTTTATGATTATATATTTACCACATTTTTTTAATGGTGAATGGTAAATTGTGAATTCTGCTACCATTAACTATTTACAATTATATTGAATCATATTAGACATCTTAGTGCATTTTAGTCAAAACTGAAAGTGAATAGTGGAAAATTTCTTCACAATATTCTTTTATTTTCACTATTCGATGACGCTCGTAGGTGAGTTATAACTCACGCTACGAGGTCTTCACTTTTCACTCTTCATTCTCTACTCTTATCCATTTTTCTGTTTTGTAGAAGAAGAGTAAATAGCCTCTAAAATAGAGTGTTTGTGTATCATCCGAGAGCCAGCATTCTGCCTGATAGCTGCGGCCGTCTTCGGCGTTATAAACCGTGCCCTTAAAGCGATTTCCCGCTTTCACAAAGTCATGCAAGATAATTTGGTGCATTAAAGGCTTTTCCCTAAGAGCAGGTTCCGGATTTTGCTTATCCACTACAGGCTTTCCTGCTTTGTTAAATGGCCTTTCGAGCCAATAAATTTCGCCCTGATAGACTGAACCTTGTTTATAGATAAGAATTTTGCATTGTTTATTCTGGGTAAGCCATAGGCCTTTGATACTATTATTCTGAAAAGTGAAAGCTAGCAAAATACTAATGAACAGACTGACCATAACAAATAATTTATTTCTGTTATGATAAATCAATTTGTTTTACTATTTTTTGATATAAGTCAAATAATTGAGACGGGCTTTCAAAAAAGGGAATTTATACCGAATCTGTATCATATTTTTATGTATATTCTTGTAATATTTTGATTGAGAATGAAACAACAAAATACTTTTCGCTGTTTTGATAGCGGTTAAGTATTCGCAACAAAAAAGACTTAATAAGTTTTGCTATATTTCTTAAATAGCAAAACTTACTAAGTCTTTTTTGAAGTTGCTGATTAGGCTAAGTAAGCGTATGTCAGCTTTAACTTTTTATTCTAAGGTTATACTCTGTAAACGGCTGCATTAATGTGCATTCCGGCACCTATTGAGGCAAACAATATAATATCGCCCTTGTTAAGTTCGTGGCCTTCTACTTTTCCATGTTTTACTCTATCATAAAGGGTTGGAATGGTGGCTACTGAGCTATTCCCAAATTTTTGAATGGTCATTGGCATAATATTCTCCGGGACTTTTGATTTAAATAAACGGTAAAATCGTTTTACAATAGCTATATCCATTTTTTCGTTTGCCTGATGAATCATGATTTTTTTTACTTCCGAAATGTCCACATTTGCTTCGTCTAAGACCGATTTTAGGGCTGTCGGAACATGAGTGATGGCATATTCGTAAATTTTACGACCATACATTTTTATATATCCTATGTTTTCGTCTGCTTCGGGCAAATAAGATTTCCCCCAGTGCAAATAATAGGCTTCGTCAATGGTGTCTGTTCTTGTGGCTGTTGCAAGCAGGCCTGTTTTTGTTTCTGCTTGTTGTGCTTCAATAACAACAGCTCCGGCACCATCAGAATAAATCATGCTATCTCGGTCGTAAGGATCTATTAATCTGGAGAGCGTTTCGGAACCTATCACCAGACATCTTTTGGCCGAACCTGCTTTTATATAAGTGTTGGCAATAATTAGTGCCTGTAACCAGCCGGGGCATCCAAAAATAATGTCAAAAGCGATTGTGGCCGGATTTTTGATTTTTAAGCCGTGTTTCACTTTTGTTGCGATACCCGGTAAAAAATCACTTTGTATAGAACCATGTTTTATATCTCCAAAATTGGTTCCAACAATTATTAAATCTAAAGTTTCCGGATCTATTTGTGCATCTTCAATGGCTTTTTTTGCAGCTACAATGGCTAAATCTGAATTTACCTGATTCTCCTCTGCATATCTTCTTTCTTCGATACCTGTAATTTCTTTCAACTTTTCCGTAAGTACGGCTGTTTCATGTTGAAAAGCTTCTCCATTTTCTTGTAAAAAACGATGATTCTGAAAATCTTCGTTTGATACTCGCTTTTCAGGAACGATGCTTCCACTCCCGATAATTACTGTTGATAGGTTTTCCATAAATAACTATTTTCCAAAAATAAGTTGCAAAGTAAAGCATTATTTTTAAGAATTAATAATATGCTTGACATGAATTGTAATTATAATTTATTACTTTTGCATTAAAGTGGACTAAAATACCAATATATTACATGATTCTTACCAATTTGGGTGAAATAAGTAATAAATATTCTTTTGTTATTTTTTTGTTAATGAAAATTTCAAGTACCCTAAAATCTATTTTTCTCATAGAGAATTCTTCAAATAAGAAAGCACGGATAAATAATAATTTCACTTTTTCTGGAACATGCCATTTTGCAAATACTAAATAGAACTACATCAAAAGTCAAAAAAATAGAAAATAATCAATTTAAACTTTCTAATCAACTGATTAATAATGTTTCTATAAGCAGCATTTGAAATAAGACCGGCCATCAGTGTTTTTTGATGCAAGTCCTTAGGATTGAATAAAAACCACTCGATGCAGAATATCAAATTTTAGCTATATTTGTTCATCTTTTGAGCGATTGTGGCATCTTTTCCATTTTGTACATGTATTTTTATATTAAATAATGTAGAAGGTACTTTTTCTTGCAGAACCATTTTATAAATGTCATTTATAAGTTGTAATACTTTTTCAAAGGTTCCCTCAAATGCAGTTTCTAAGGGGCTAACCTGATGTGTTAATCCGGATTCTGCAATCATTGAAATTGCTTTATCTATTATTTCATACGAAACACTTTCCTTTATTGGAAGTAGTTGTAGGGCTGCTGTAACTTTATTCATTTCTTTTTATTTATAAATTGTTCTATATCGGAATCTTGTAAAATTTTTACATTAGTAAGCAAATAAGATTTATTCAGAGATATCGCCATCTCATTACATGAATGCAAAATCTTTTTAAAAAAATTTTTAAGGGAAAGATTCAGGGGAAGTAAGATTAGAATTTTAGCAAATCTATCGGAAAATTCTACAGACTCTAATTCACCTAGGGTCTCTTCTGTATGAAATTGTAGCTCTTTTTCGAGTTGTTTTTTTTGAATGTCTGTAAATGGTATTTCTCCTTGGTTTACAAAAACAACGAAAAAACGAAGAAGATTTCCCTTGCCACCTAAACCCGAAGCAACTAGAACTGAGTTTTCTTCTAAGAAGAAACTTTCTAAGCTCATTCGCGCTTCTTTAAGTGCTAAGTAAGCCCAGTTTTTCATATCTCCAATGCTCTGCTTCTCGAAGTTTTCGATGACTCGAAAGGCTTTTACATCTTTTAGTTTGGCCAGAATAATTAATAATTTTCTTTGCCCGGATTCGTCAGTACTATTCGTAAGTTTTTTGCTAAGAATTTCTGCTGTATTTTTATCCTTACTATTTATTATTCCTTTCGAGTCTTCTGAGATTTTTTCGGCTGTTTCCATATACTCCATCTGAAATTCGAGCGGAATCTGTCTATCTAAAATATTCATTTTAGCCGTACTTTTGCCAAATACTTTTTGTATATAATCTAATATATTATCGTATTCATTATTGTCGAATTCCATTTGTTTTTTATTAAATATTCCGATGCAAATTTAGATTTGTTTATCAATACCCAAAAATTTTCTCTATTTTATTAAAATACTTTTTATATTTTTAAAAATTGGTGTTTTATAGTCCTATTAAACATTCTTTAACAAATATACATTATTTTTTTAGAACTCTTTTTTGCAAGAGAACTAAAAAAATATAAAATTTGCATTTATTTACATAAGTGTTAAGTAGTAATGAATTGTTAATTCTGATTATCACTAAAGAATTGATCTTTATCAAAATATAATATACAAATAAATATGTAAGGGTGCTTAAAGTAGTTATATGATGAAGATTACTAAGA
>CAYQXT010000100.1:0-10495 GCA_964421365.1 uncultured Bacteroidaceae bacterium | reverse complement strand
CGCGCATTTAACCGCCCCTCGTGGTTTCACATGCCGGCATCACTTCTAAAGCTATTTATGGGCGAAAAAGCCAAAGAAATGATACTCTCCAGTACAAATGCCATTCCCAAAAAACTACTTGACAGTGGTTTTAAATTCACTTTTGAAGATATAGACAGCGCAATGAAAGACCTTTTTAAGTGAACAGCTAAACACTCGATAGAATGCAATAACCGTCTGTGAAGTCTCTTTCACTATTTTTCCATATTAGCAATTTCTGACTGAGAAATCAGCATTTATTTTATTCTACATAAAATACAAATAGGCTGTTTTCCTTTCGTTACGGCCTATTTTTTTATAAAATGCCATACAAAGGCATGATTCTTTGGTGTAGAACCAAAATCAGCAATTATCGCAGATTTTTTTCACTTAAATAGACTAAAATGTCTCAACTGTTTCAACATAATTGTGACTGGTTAATGATTAATGAGTTCGATCTAAAAACCGGTCGGACGGATAGATTTATTAAAACTGTAAAAATAGACAGCTTATCTACAATTGATTAATGAAGCCGTCTGACCGATTTTGATACAAATTCACCTTATTTACTATAAAATAGATAATACAATGCAGCTTGACTTATTTGTCGCCCGACATCAAAATAGGTAAATTGTCTTTTCCATTTCCTACGACTATCACCTTAGAATTTGGCGAAGTGATAAGTTGACCGGTAACCTCTATCGCTCTCATTTTCAATAATTGATCTGTCAAACTACTATTAATAATATGGTTTGCACGGGCTTCTCCTTCAGCAGCAATACGTTTACGCTCGGCTTCTGATTTTTCCTTTTCTAACTTAAATTTATAAGCCATGGCCTCTTGCTCTTGTTGTAACTTATTTTGAATAGCTTTTTTAATTTGCGCTGGCAATTGAATACTCCGTATTCCCAAATCAGTTACATCAATATTATTAGTAGAACTACCCAATGCTTCTTGAATACTTTTACGAATAACTCTCTCTAATTCAGTGCGTTTAGTTGAGAATATTTCTTCGGCTGTATAACGCCCCATAATTTCACGGACAATAGCACGTACTTTTGGAATAATCAAGGTATTAAGATAATTTTTACCAAATCGTTCGTGTATATAGCCAATTTTATCTTCTTTTGGTTTATAACGAATAAAAAAATCGGCATTAATAGACAATCCATTTTTGTCCAGAATATCCAATTGCTCTTCCTGATTTCGTTCCCGAACATTATAGATATAAATCGCATTCCAGGGAGCAATAGTATGAAAACCGGCATGTAAAACATGCTCTTTGTCCAGTCCATTTCCAAACTTACGGAAAATAATACCAGCTTCACCCGGTTTCAGGGTGTAAAAAATCTGACTGCTAAGTAAAAGCACCACAATAAAACCAATGGCTGCTATTACTAACACGGATGATAATTTCTTGCTCATAGTTTTTTTTTTTTAAATTTTGCCTAAAGGTAATATTTTTTTTCCTTATTCTATCAGTATATTTTTTTGAAAGCCTTACTTTTTATACCATATATACTTGTTGCCACTATTGAAATAGTATGCTTACCTTTAGGAAGCTTTTTTAATTTAGTACTTTGCATTAACTTGTCCGCAACCCTTATTTCTTTGGTATCAAAAAAAATAACATATTCTTTTAAGTCAAAAATATCTGTGGGATAAGTCCACATCAGGGTGATATTTCGCTTGCCAAGAACAGAAAATTCTGGCGCAATCAAAGTAGTAGAAGGCGCATCCTTTAACTATTTTAACATTTACACACTTAAATATAGACGTCTGGTTCAGCAAAAAAAATTTGTAATTTGCAAAACAATATAAAAGCCCTTACATTTGGCATTATTTTAACAAAAAATTAAATTTTTACACAATGACAGAACAACTTAAAAAATCTCTGCGCGACTCGAAAACAGCACGTTGGATAGCCTTATTATTGGTTTCGTTCTCGCTTCTTACCGGCTATTATTTTGCTGACGTTTTATCGCCTCTAAAAACCATGCTCATCGAAAATGGAAATTTGGGCTGGACAAACGAAGGCTTTGGACTCTACACCGGTGCCTATTCCTGGTTTAATGTTTTCTTTCTAATGCTAATTTTTGGAGGTATAATCCTCGACCGTATGGGAATTCGTTTTACGGGTACTGCATTTCTGGTCGTAATGGTTATTGGCGCAGGAATAAACTATTACGCCCTAACTCCGACTTTTATCAATCATGGCTTTGGCTTTGATTTTCTCACTTCCTTCCTTCCCTCATACAGTCCTTCGGTAAAACTGGCCGCACTGGGTTATGCTCTTTTTGGTGTTGGTGTGGAAATTCTTGGTATTACCGGCTCACGAATGGTGGTAAAATGGTTTAAAGGAAAGGAACTTGCCTTTGCCATGGGTTTACAGGTTGCTCTAGGTCGTCTAGGTATGCTTTGGGTAATGTATCAGGCTCCACGATTAGCAGGAGCAGAACACATTGTATCCCGTCCGGTTGCTTTTGGTACTATACTGATTGTTTTTGGCTTAGCGGCTTATTTGGTTTACAATGTTATGGATACCAAATTAGACAAAGAAGAAAAAATTGATTTATCAGAAGAAGAAGAAGACTTCAAAATAAAGGATGCTGTAAAATTATTTTCCAATAAATCATTTATTTACATTACACTACTTTGTGTATTATTTTATGCAGCTGTTTTCCCATTTATGAAATATGCCTCCGATTTGATGGTTAATAAATTTGGTGTTCCTCCTGAAACAGCCGGCGATATTCCTGCACTTTTACCACTCGGAACAATGATATTAACTCCTCTTTTTGGGCTCTATCTTGATTATAAAGGCAAATCGGCAAGTATCATGATTTTGGGTTCTCTCCTACTTATTTTAGTGCATTTAGGATTTGCCTATGGCCCTGCTTCACAAGGTTTAGCCATTGCCTTAATGATTATTCTTGGCATTGCTTTTTCACTGGTTCCATCCGCCATGTGGCCGGCCGTACCTAAAATTGTAGAAGATAAATACCTCGGCTCTGCTTATGCCGTCATTTTCTACGTTCAAAACATTGGACTAATGGTATATCCCACACTCATTGGCTGGGTTTTAGAGAAAGTAAATCCGGGTGTTACCGAACAGATAAAAAATGGCGTAGAAGCTACCTATAATTATACAGTTCCAATGGAAATATTTGCCGTAACCGGAGTATTAGGCTTAATCTTTGCTATACTGCTTCGCAGAGAAGACAAGACATCTGGATTTGGACTGGAATTACCCAATAAAATTGCAGAAGAAGCTTAAATTATAATTCTACAAAAGAAACAAACATTTTTTAATCAAACCGATAGTTAAGAACTATATAAAACCTTGCTATCGGTTTTTTTATACCGAACCGGTATCGCATTTTATAGGCTTATTTTTGTTTTTTTTAGAACATCAGCATTTACAAATTTCAAAAGCAGATTAGTATATATCGCAATATTTGCTTAATTTATAAAAATATTGTATATTAAACAAAAAAATAGCTGAAATGAAAAAGATAAGGTTAATCTTGACTATCATGCTGTTCATAACAGGTATGACAACTGCCCAAAATAGCACAAACTATGCAAGGAATCAACTAATAATTAAATTTAAGGAAAATACTAGATATAATAAAAAGACGGCAATATCACACAAACAGTTTGAGAACAAAGATTTAGATATACTGAATACAAAATATTCAGTAAAAGAAATACAGCGGACAGGAAATCCAAAGCAAGAAAACACTTATATCCTTAAGTTTAAAACTGACAAAAATATACCAGACTTAGTAGAAAAATATAAATCAACAGGCTTCTTTGATTTTGTTGAGCCAAACTATATCGGCTATGGAGCAGGCCACAAAAGCTCAAGCGAAACAATTCCCTCCGACAAATACTTTTCGCGCCAATGGGGACTTCGTAACGATGGAAGTTTTGCGTTTACAAATGCTACTGCCGGTGCAGATATCGAAATGGAGAAAGCATGGGACATAACTCAGGGTGACTCATCAATTATTATTGCGGTTCTTGATGCCGGAGCAAAACTGGATCACCCTGAATTTACCGGCAGAATATGGAAAAAAACAGAAAAAGACCCTATAGATGGCAAGGATAATGACACCAATGGCTATATTGACGACTACCAGGGCTGGGATTTTGTAAATATCGACAATCAACCCAGCGATGATATGGGACATGGAACTAATGTTGCTGGTATTATTGGTGCTAATGGCAATAATAATTCAGGCTATGCAGGTATCGACTGGAACTGCAAACTAATGATTTGCAAAGTAATTAATAAGGATAATTTTGGCTATTATTCGTGGTGGGCAGATGCCGTTTATTATGCCGTAAATAATGGAGCAAAAGTGATAAATATGTCTTTAGGTGGCGATGGATACTCCTCTTTACTGGAAAGCGCAATAGATTACGCATATAATCATGGCGTTACCGTAGTTGTGGCTATGATGAATACAAACAACAATACAATATACTATCCAGCTGCTTTTCCTACGACTATTGCTGTTGGCTCTACCGACCCTGACGATACGCGTTCTGCACCTTTCTTCTGGAGTTCTTCCAGCGGGAGCAATTACGGAAATCACATTGATGTGGTAGCCCCCGGAAACTACATCTTTGGATTAGATTACCTGAGCAATACCAATTTTGACAGTTACTGGGGAGGTACTTCACAAGCAACTCCACTTGTATCAGGTCTTAGCGCCCTTCTTTTAGCCCAAGATACAAGTAGAACTCCTGATGAAATAAGAGAGCTAATAAGAAATTCTGCCGAAGATAAAGTAGGTAATCCGGCAGAAGATACACCCGGCTTTGATATTTACTACGGATACGGACGTATTAATGCCAATAATGCCCTTAGAAATATCAGTTCAACAGAAAATTTAGAAAAGAAAAGTTTTTTTTCTATTTATCCTAATCCTTCACATGATTATTTTTACCTATCATCTACTCAAAGAATGATACTAATAAGAATTATTAACGGAAATGGAAAAATTGTTCTTCAGAAAAAGCTAAAGAGGAGTTCTATAAAACAAAAAATTAATATTCTGAATTTACCAAAAGGAATATACATTTTACAGGCCTTTGGGGCAAAGAAAAACCTTTTTTCCACAAAATTTATTAAGAATTAGAATTTCACAAATAATATATAAGCCCAGTATAAAAAGGTGAATTTGCAGTGAAATCAGTCGAACGGCTTCATTAATCAAATGTAAGTGAGCTATTTATGGTAACGAATTTATCATGCGATTTTTTATGGAAAATACGATATTTACGGATTTAGAAAGTTGGAATACAAAAAAAAAATTCTAAATATAATATTATCACACTTGAAAAAACTGAATTAATAATAATTCCTTTTATAAAATTTGAACAATTATGCGAAAAACATCATTCATTAGAAACATTTTACAGAAAACTAATGACTAAAGCAGCTCTAAATATGATGGAAAGAATAAGAATCCAATCAAATAAAGACATAAACACCGAATGGCAAAATAAATTTGCCATTCGCCATTAGTATATATCAATTAGCATCTTCATTAACCAAATGAGTAAGACCCAATTCGGCAATACTTTTCTCGCGCATTTCCACCTTACGGATTTTTCCAGTAACCGTTTTTGGACAATCGGGTACAAATTTGAAATATTTGGGCACTTTAAAATGGGCGATTCGCTCTTTACAAAAATTTGTCAGCTCTTCTTTACTGAGTTCCACATCGTCATAGAGTTTAACCCAAGCCATTACAGCTTCGCCATAAACTTCATCGGGCACACCAATTACCGATACATTATCTACTTTGGGGTGAGTTCGCAAGAAGGCTTCAATTTCTTTTGGGTAAATATTTTCCCCCCCACGGATAATCATATCCTTAATCCGGCCTACAATATTAATATAACCCTCTTCATCGATAGTCGCCAAATCGCCGGTATGCATCCAACGTGCACTGTCAATCGACTGATGGGTTTTCTCTTCATCATTCCAATAGCCCAACATAACACTGTAGCCCCGTGTGCAAAGCTCTCCTTTCTCGCCCAAAGGAACAACTAAGCCATTCTTCGGATCTATGATTTTTATTTCCAGATGTGGATGAACAGTTCCTACTGTACTCACACGCTTGTCAAAGGGCGATTCAGAGGTCGTTTGTGTGCTTACCGGACTGGTTTCTGTCATTCCATAGGCAATCTGCATATCATCCATTTCAAAAACCTCTTGCACTTCTTTCATCAGCTCTACCGGACAAATAGCTCCGGCCATAATTCCACCTCTAAGGCTCTTAACTTCGTGTTCATCAATAGATTTATGATGAAGTACGGTATGAAACATAGTGGGTACACCATATAATATAGTGGCTTTTTCAGCCTCGATGGTTTTAATAATCTCTAGAGGATCGAAAGCCCTACTGGCATAAATAACCGTAGCTCCGTGCGACAAGCAGCCCAAATTACCCATTACCATACCAAAGCAATGATAAAGCGGTACAGGAATTATCAATCTGTCATTATGCGTTAAATGTAGGGACTCGGTAACAAAATAGCCATTATTCAATATATTATGATGACTAAGCGTTGCCCCTTTTGGGAAACCGGTTGTGCCGCTGGTATATTGGATATTAATAGCTTGGTCAAAAGTGAGTTCCATAGCTAATCTTTCTAGAATTTCAGGATTTTCACTCTCAGCTTTAGCCATAAATTCGTCCCAATTGTAAATTCCCTTTTCATTAGTTTTACCAAGGCTAATAAGGGTTGTAAGCGTAGGGACTGCTAAAGAATTAACTTTACCCTTATTAGCATACTGTAAATTAGCCATAAGTTCATTAAGCATAGCAGTATAATCCATATACTGTGTTTTATCATCGTAAATTAGAAATTTACATTCCGACTGATTTAGAGCATATTTAAGCTCATGCACCCTATAGCTAGGATTAATATTTACTAAAATTGCTCCTAATTTTGCCGTAGCATATTGTGCTACCATCCATTCAGCACGGTTCATGGCCCAGATTCCAATTCGATCATCTTTTCGGAGGCCACCGGCATAGAGCGCCAAAGCACATTTATCCACTTCCCTTTTTAGGTCGCTATAAGTCCACCGAATATCCTGATGAACAGATATTAAAGCCATATTTTCAGGGTATTTTGCCACTGTTTCTTCAAATAACTCACCAATAGTGAGTCCTAATAAGGGTACTGAGCTAGTACCACTTACATAACTTAATTTTCTAGACATAGATTAAATAATTAGTTTAGTAATCGTAAAAATACTTTTATTTTTGAAAAAAACAATAGGAAACGCAACCTTTTGGCAGTATTTACGTCTAAAATATAAGAAAACAGATATTTAACTCAAAAACCATATAATATATGTTACCTAAATTATTCCTCACGACAAGTTATGCCGAATATTGGTGGAAAGCCAAATATAAAAGCGGACATGGCGTTCATTCTCCTTTTGTCTATAATTTCATTGAAAATATTCTGGAAGACGACCGTCATTTTTATGCATACGATGATATTAGAGCTATTCGAGAAGATTTAAGTTCATGGAAAGAGCCCGTAAAATATCGCGAAGTTGGTGCAGTTTCGCTTTGGTCTGGTGGTAACAGCAAACGTTTGATATCTGATATTGCAAAGTTCTCATCAGTTTCTGAAAAATATGGTGAATTGCTTTTCCGACTGACTAATTATTTTAAGCCTAAAAGTATCTTAGAATTTGGTACATCTGTAGGTCTTAGCAGCTTGTATATGGCGGCAGGTAGCCCCAAAGCCAAATTACGGACTTATGATATTAATGAGCCTTTAGTGCGTATAGCCAACACAAATTATAATTCCTTAAAATTAGAAAATGCTAAAGCAGAAGTAAGCCTTTTTGAAAAAAAACTAAGCAAAATAAGTCAGGAATTCAAACATTTAGACTTTGTCTTTTTAGATGGCAATCACCGCAAGGAAGCAACAATTCTCTATTTCGATTTCTTAAATAAACATTTTCATAACGATACCATCGTAGTTTTCGATGATATACACTGGTCGAAAGAAATGGAAGAAGCATGGAATCATATCAGCCAATCGAAAGAGGTAAGTCTGAGCCTTGATTTATTCCAGTTTGGTATCCTCTTCTTTCGCAAAGAATTCATGGGAAACAAACAACATTTTGTAATTAAATTTTAATCCAAAACCCTTCTTTTATATTTATCTAAAACTTAGGCTCTTACTAAAAAAGTAAGAGCCTTTTTTTAATTCCATTTAACTCTAGGACTGTATCACAAAAGACGCTAAAAGATACCCACGCATGCTTATAAGTCGTTCGCTGAAATACTAACATTAACTTTTGATACAATCCTGAGTTCAAAAAAAAAAATCAATTTTTTACAGGAATATTCTTCAAGGTTTCTACCAGAAAATCCCAAAATTTTTGAACCGTAGCGATATTCACTTTCTCATCGGGCGAATGAGGAAAACGAATAGTAGGACCGAAAGAAATCATATCAATTTGGGGATAAATCCCGCCCATAAGCCCACATTCCAAACCGGCATGAATAGATTTTATCTCTGGGATTTTACCAAACTTATCGTTATAAACTTTTTTCATGGTTTTTAGAATATCAGAATCCGGATTAGGTGTCCAGCCCGGATAATCGCCTTCATGCTCAACTTTTGCACCTTCAACCAATTCAAATACCGAACGTATGGCTTCGCATAAACTGGTGCGTGCTGTATCTACAAAACTCCGCTGTAAAGAGTAAATAAGAATTTTATTCTCTTGGGTTTTTACTAAAGCCAAATTTGTAGAAGTTTCGGGCACAGGCATATAGTCACTCATGCGTACAACACCATTAGGGAAAGCATATAAAGCTCTTATTAACTGCCTACTAACCATATTATGGATAATTGTATCAGCGGCAGAAGTTTCGACAAACTCAATGCTTAAATTAGGTTCCGTTGCAGCTAGTTCATCGCTAATTATCGCACTTAATTCATTGACTTTAGACTTTGCATCTCCTACTTTGTCTGCAGGAATAACGACAGTGGCAGAAGCTTCACGAGGAATGGCATTACGCAGACTCCCACCTTCAATAGTTGCCAAGGATACTCCAAAAGATTCTAGGGTATATAAAATACGAGTAATTACTTTTATCGCATTTCCTCGTCCCAGGACAATATCCAAGCCCGAATGTCCGCCTTTCATACCTTTAATTACTATCTGGTAACTTTTCCCGTCTGGTGCTTTTACGCGCTCGTAAGGTAGCTCAACATTAGTGTTAATTCCACCGGCACAGCCAATATATAATTCTCCCTCATCTTCGGAGTCTAAATTTAGCAGTATGTCGCCTTTTAGCCAATTGGCGTCAAGATTAAAAGCGCCAGTCATTCCGGTTTCCTCATCAATAGTAAATAAGGCTTCAATAGCCGGATGCTTCAGCGTATCATCTTCTAAAACCGACATGGCTGCCGCCACCCCCATCCCATTATCTGCACCAAGTGTAGTACCGTTTGCCGTAACCCAATCACCATCAATATAGGCATCAATTGGGTCTTTTTCAAAATCATGCTGCTTATCTGAGTTCTTCTGGGGCACCATATCCAAATGTGCCTGTAAAACAACCCCTTTACGATTTTCATAACCTTTTGAAGCCGGTTTGCGAATCAGTACGTTTCCCACTTCGTTTACTAAAGTTTCTAAGCCTAATTTATCGCCAAAATCTTTTATAAAAGCAATAATCTGTTGCTCTTTTTTAGAAGGCCGTGGAATTTGTGTTAAAGCATAAAAGTTTTTCCACAAATTACTTGGTTGTAAATTTACTATCTCTTTTGACATTATTTGTGATTTTATATTTTAGCTGGCAAGATAAGAAAAATTAATGATTTGGGTATAAAAAACGATAATATGAATTTCCGTAAGAAAAACTTTAATTGAGAAAATAGTATTCATTGAACAAATAGAGACAGTAGCACGCTATCTTTTTGCTTTATCCTGAAATAATTTACCTACGGCATCATTCATAAAAAAGTTATAAAAAAAAGCCCTGCAATAAAACAGGACTTTTATATATTCTTTGTATTGTCAATTCACCATTCACCATTATTTAATGTATTCCGTGCATCCATTTTTTCAAAATTGGTACTAACAAAAGTAAGAAAATACCAACTGATAAGGCTATCAATGACAATGCCTTAAACACATTTGTATAAATATAAACCGTTTTGCTTGGTCCTACAAAGGTATTCAGATTACGTGCATTTGAAACTGTTGCTCTCTTAACGTCCGGCTTTTGTATTATATCAATCGTAAGCGGATCACCATCCGGATCATAAACAAAATCAAGTACATTTATATTTAATGTAGAACGGGTGTACCATGGTTTCTCCCATGCCAATGCATGCACATTTGCAACTCGCGCCACCGGTGCATGGTTATCTTTATCATCCACAGTTAAAATCAAACGCGCCTTATCTACTT
>CAYQXT010000099.1:0-10522 GCA_964421365.1 uncultured Bacteroidaceae bacterium | reverse complement strand
CAGGTTTTCCAGTAACCATATACACGAACTACAATGAATAGAAGGAATATACAAATTTATACGGGCTATTCCTTCCTCTTTGAACTCAAGCAATTTATTTATAATATCGACATTATCTAAATAGGCATATTTATTTCCAAAATCGTGAACATCTATCTTTATTCCTGGTGTTTTTTCTATATTATAATAGGTGTAGAGTTGTTTTTCTCCCAAAAGTTGATACACTGTTTTGCAGCCATTACAGCAAAAGGGTTTATCCTCAAACCAAACGGGATTTTTCCCACAATCAGCACCACAATGAACACATTTTTGATTTTCTGCCATCAAATTTTATTTAAACGGTGAAAGTATAAAAAAAGCAGGTTAAAAAATAACCTGCTTTGAATATTTCTTGCAAAGTACCCTTTTTATTCAATAGAGATGCTTTTTTTAGTATTAAGAACAGCCTCATCTTTCTTAGTAATTTCCACTACCAAAAGTCCGTCTTCATACTTTGCTGAGATTTTTTCGGTATCGGCCACTTCCGGTAAGGTAAATGAGCGTTTGAAACTTGAATAATGAAATTCACGTTTGGTGTACTGTACTTTGGCTTTATCGTCTTTTTGCTCTTCGTTATTTTCTTCCTTTTGCTCTGATGAAATGGTCAAAACATTATGGTCCAAATCAATTTTAAAATCGTCTTTTTTCATTCCGGGCGCAGCCAACTCAATACGAAATTTTTCGTTTAGTTCGGAAATGTTTACTTCTGGCAAGGTTGATTGACGACGCAAGTTTGACATGTCCATCAAATCACCGGAAAAAAAATCGTCTAATAAGTTGCTTGCCAATGAAGGTAAATCTGCAAAATTTCTTCTAATAAGTGTCATAGCTTAATCCTCCTATAATTTTAAGTTTATAAATTAATTATTTTCATAAGCTAATTTTCAATTTTTGTGCCATTGCTTTTTTGAGGAATTTTTTTCTTTTTTTAATGTCAATATGACAAAGAAAATCAAATAAACTATTTTATATACTTATAATCAAAATATTAACAGTATGACAATTTGACTGTGTCTGTGTTTTTATTAATGACGCTCGCAGGTTGGCTGGTGCTCACTCTTCACTTTTCACTCCTGAATTTCCTGCATAGCCAAAGTAGCCGCAACAACTGTTACCACAGCCACAAAACCGCTTATCAATGAACCAATTACCGGAATGAGTAAAACCAAGGCAAAAATAAATCCAATACCTATGGATAAACCTTTGTTTTGGCTTATCAGTTTAGAGCTTTCTTTAACCGAACGTTTTTGGCGCTCGTTGGTATAGTCCATAAACGAAAAACCATAAAAATAGGCCGAAACTACAAAGAGTAATACAGGCGAGAGTAAACCCACTACGGGAATAAAACTAAAAAGCAACGCCAGAATCATAAAGCCAATTTCGATTATAAAATTTTTAAGTGCCAGGATTATTCCACGAAGCACATCCTTAAACATCTGTTTCAGGTTAAAAGGATAATCCGTCCCTTGGTTTATTTGCTCTACACGCTCAGAAAGTTGCGAAAAGATAGGCGACAAAATTATAATCACCACAAAACCACTTACATAGGCAAATATAAAGATGAAAACAATTTTAATAATCAACCAGATTAATGTAAAAACAACACCATTAAGCAGCGAATAGTACCATGTTTGGGTGTCGGAAAGCAGATGGGCTCGAAGCCACTGTCCCGTAAAATCGGTTACATAAGCTGAAACACCCAAATCTCCTACCAATAAAATAATCAGAAGGATAAAAGGGAAAAAATAGTAATAGCGCAAGCCCTGATTGGCTATAAAATTTAGAGCATAAAGATAGGAACGTATGCCGGTCATAAATTGACTAAAGAATTTTTTCATACCGTTTTTTTATTCAAATGTATGAAAATTCTATAAAAAATAAACAATCAGTATTAAAACACCTGACAGAACTTGAAAGGGATGAATTCACCAAAAAGTCTTTTTTTGTTGAAATTATTTGATTATACAAGAAAAAGCCATCCATAATTAATGAAATTACAACAAAAAAAACTTAATCAAAATGAACAATCACTTCTTCTCTATACTGACCGGAATATTAAAGGTAGTCATTTCGCCGGTATTTTCATCCTCGCGCTTCACCTTTTTGTATTTTATTTTAAACAATTTCCCTACCAAATCTTTGTTTACACTCAAATCTGAGCCGAGAAACTGAACCGGTAAATCTAATTGGGTTTCTTTGGGGTCGTAAAAAAAAGTTATTTCCTTGCCACTGGCATCCTTAAAAAAATAGTAAAAAGTCATTTCTAAGGCTGAAGCATCTTCAAAAGTTCCTTCAAAAACATTTTCTGTTTCTTTTGCCGAAGAATTAGCCTCTTTTGTTGTCGTTTCATCTGCTTTTTGCTTGTTTGCAGCAGTATTATTATCCAAAACTTCTACAATTTTTGCTTTAGTCTTGTCTTTCGGTGTATTTTCTTCTGAATTTCTACAAGCACCAAGAATAGATAGACTTAGAACGATTACTACGATATACTTTATTTTCATTATTTATGTATTAAATTCGTTAGTATTCAATTTATTTTGCTTTCAAAAATAATAATATCCGTTTAAATATAAAATTTCTTTCTCATTTTTTATAATTAGTGTCCGTCTATAAATTTGCACGACAGGCCATCGATGGATTTATTTGCAAAATGCTCTAAAATTTATAGCGGATAATTAATTAATCCATCTGATAGCTACTAAGCAAGAAAATTAACTTTATAGACAAAGACTAAACTAAGCTTTCCGCTTATCAAAATAACGTAAAATATTGAGAATGATATATAAACACATAATAAAAAAGATGGCTTGCATTTGCAAGAAAACAAGCAACAATATGCTTACTATCAAAAAACCATACTGCCAAATATTCTCTCGAAATTTAAAGGATTGCAATTTGAAAGAAAACATTCGCAAAGGACTAACTAATAAGAGGGACAATAAAATAGTTAAACCGACTAAAAACCATGATTTAAAAATAAAACTAAAAATTCCGGAAGGATCTAAAAATAATAAAGACGCAACCAATAAGGCATTTGCTGGTGTTGCCAAGCCTTTAAATTCGTGATGTTGTTCTTCATCAAGATTAAATTTGGCCAAGCGTAAACCAGAATAAGTGAGAATTAAAATAGCCACTGCCGGTAAATAATTTATATGTTCTAAATGCAAAAAATCCTGTGTTTTAATATTCAATGCCTGCAAAAACAAACGAAACATTATGGCTGCCGGCGCAAAGCCAAAACTAATCATATCAGAAAGCGAATCAAGCTCTTTGCCTTCATCCGATGAAACTTTAAGCAGACGAGCCGAAAAGCCATCAAAAAAATCAAAAACGGCTGCCAGAATGATAAACCAAACGGCCTGCTGCATATTTTCATAGCCCGAAAGCAGAATAAACACAGCGATACTGCCAGAGGCCGCATTTAGCATGGTCAATGTATTGGGTATATATTTTTTTATATTCATGCGTTTAAATTTAAAACACTATTTTTGAACAAAATTAAAAACTAAAATAGATAATCGGGCAAAATGATAAAAAAACTCACAAATATTTTCATTCTCCTCCTCGTTTTTACCGGGGCAAATGCACAAATTAGGCTATATTCCAATGATTTTCTGAATATAGGAACCAATGCGAATGCTGCTGCTAAAGGCAATGCCATAATTGCACAAACGCGTGGCGCCAATGCTGTTTTCTGGAATCCAGCCAATATGGTAGCCGATAGCTTTAACACGGACATCGCCGTTTCGCACCATAGTTTATACCAGAATCTGGCACAAGAAGATTATTTTTCGGCTGCTTTTAAACAAAAAAATAAGGCTTATGGTATTGCGCTGCTCCGTCTTGGTGTGGATGATATTCAAAACACGCTGAATTTGGTAGATACAGCCGGACAGATTGACTACAATCGGATTACATATTTTTCTACCGCAGATTATGCTCTATTCCTCAGTTTTGCAGACAAATTGGATACAAAAAATCCACTTAATTATGGCCTTTCGGCTAAAATTATTTACCGCCACATCGGAAATTTTGCTTCTGCTTATGGTTTTGGCTTAGATGCAGCTGTTTCCATGCCTGTTGGCAAATGGAATATGGCTGCTACACTCAAAAACATTGCGGGTACTTACACTTTCTGGGCTATCCACAAAAATGCTTTTGAGGCTTCTATATTGGATAGCCTAATACCTACCGATTTTAAATCCTTGGAAATTGCCTCACAGGAACTCTCTCTTGGTGTTCAGCGTGCTTTTCGGCTCAATGATTTTTTACAGCTCAGTACAGAAATTGATGCTAAAATTCCATTCGTAGGCAAACGCAATGCAATATTAACCAGCTCTTTTGCCTCTTTATATCCGGCAGTTGGAGCCGAACTGGTTTACAAAACTCTGGCCTTTTTACGCCTTGGGATTAATCAATTCCAAAAATTTGAAGCTTTCGATAGTAAAAAATTCATACAGTCAAAACTGTCTTTAGGTATAGGACTACATATAAAACAGATAACTTTAGATTATGCTTTCGTGGGTTTTGCCAATTCGGATAATCTGCAGGCATCGCACGTACTTAGTCTAAGTTATCGCAGATAGGAAGTCTTCTAACAAGTTTTTTTTTTATTAAAATTATATGATGAGTCCGGTATAAAAAGATGAATTTGCATCGAAATCGGTCGGACGGCTTCATTAATCAATTGTAAGTAAGCTGTCTATTTTTACAGCTTTAATAAATCTATCCATCCGACCGGTTTTTAGACTAAACTCTTCCTTACAATTTATAAATAGATAAATTTGTCTACTATTAGTGAGTTTCCAACAAATAAAAGGCTTAATCAGGAATCTTTTGCCATTTCTCAATATCTTTTTGCCGGCAATAAGTAAAATTATGATTTTGAGCTAAATATTTGGCTAGATATTCCTGTTCGCTTTGGTTGGGCGTGGGCACAAGCAGAGCTTTACGCTCTAAAACACTTAAATCCATCACAGTACTATATCCGCTACGCGCAATAATATATGGTATTTGTTTTACAGCTTCAGTAAAATTGGCATCGTCTAAATGCCATACATACTGGCAAAATATATACCGAACCGGTATCGTATTTGTTATGCATGTTTTTGTAATATTTTGATTGAAAACGAAATGACAAAATTCTTTTCGGCATTTTGATAACTGTTTAGTATTATTGTCTGTAAGCAGATTTTTTTTTTCACGAGCACCTATAATTAATGTTTTTTTCCCTAAATCTTCCATTTTAGCAGCGATGAGTTTCAATAAGATGCTGCGCTGTGGCTCTAAGCCCGATAAAATCAACAAAACTTCGTATTTACTAAAATCTTTGGTGCTTTCCTCTAGCGGTAAATTAAAACGCGACAAATAACCGATAAATTTGGCTTTCTCAAGCGTACAAGATTGCGAAAGTGCACCACTCAAACTGTTGCTGCCCTTTTCATCGGGTATCCAAAATTCATCAAAACGACTAATTAAATTATCGGAAATACGCCAAATAATTCTGCTGAATAATTGAAAGCCCTTAGGTAGTTTTATGCGATACTGATGCGAAATGAAAACGCTATAAATCTCAGGATGAAAAAAACCATAGCGATTATCGGAAATTATCCGGTCGAAATCGGTAGTTTTAAGCTGCTGTACAAACCAACGTTCCATCCTAAAATTCAGGAACATAGCCCACAAAATCCGAAACCATGTAAAAATAGAATTTCGTTTTCCATATCTTAATCTGCTATCATTCAATAGAATAGAAGAACAATCAGGAAAGCGCTCTTGCAAAAATTGTAAAGATTTTCCGCTTCCGGCAATAGTAATTTTTGCCCCTTTATCCTTATATTTCTGTATCAGAGGCATACTCCGGGTAGCATGTCCCAGCCCCCAATCGAGAATGGCAAAAAGAATTTTTTCAGGCCTTTTCTCCATCACTTCCGAAATGTATTTATATTTAAGCCGATACCTGCGTTTTTATTCCTGCTTCTTCAACTTTTTTGGCAATCCGATGTAAAGTATCGGCATCTACCGCCTCTAATGTATCTATTGGTGTATCGCGGGCAATGGTGTATATCATCACTTCCTGCGGATTTATCTCTTTCAGTACACTAATCCACGAAATGACTTCTTCATCAGTAGCATTATCTACTAATTCACCTTTATAGAAGCCTTTTACAAACATAGATTGGATAATGACTTTTCCCTCAAAACGCTTCAAATTTTCTATTCGTTCACGTAAATCATAATTTCCTTTCGGACGATTAACAAATTGAACTGTAGCCTCAAAAGGTGAGTCTATTTTTTGAATATTTTGGTCTATTTTCAATAAGGCATCAAAAACCCGCTCTTTATGAATACGGGTGGCATTGGAAAGAACAGCTATTTTAGCCTCAGGAAAATATTTATTGCGCAATTCAATAGTATCGTCTATAATTCCTGAAAAATCAGGATGCAAAGTAGGTTCGCCATTGCCGGCAAAAGTAAGTACATCGGGCGGATTATTCTCGGCTTTCATCTCCTGTAATTTTAATTCCAAAGCTTCGGCCACTTCCTCGCGCAAATGAAAAGCCGATTTCCCTTCGCTTTTTTCTGGTGTCCAGCCACATTCGCAATAAATACAATCAAAGTTACAGTATTTTGAGGTTTCTGGTAACAAATTAATTCCGAGAGAAACACCTAAACGTCTGCTCCGAACAGGACCAAATATTATTTTATCAAACAGAAATGTCATACTTTTTTTTGTACGCAAATCTATAATTTAATATTGAACAAAAAAATAGAATTTAAGATTCAGGAAAAAGAAAAATAAGTTACAAAAGAATTTTAAATTAAGATTTAAAAAATTTATCTTTGGCAATAATTAATACCGAATAGGTATCATGTTTTTATGTATGCTTTTGTGAAATTTTGATTGAAAGTGAAATAACAAAATTATTTTCGCTATTTTAGTAGCGGTTAAGTATAAATTCTCATTTAAAAAAATTGAAATATGAAATTTTTGGCTGAAATAAATATTATGCCTTTAAAGGCTCTCTTAGACCCACAAGGAAAAGCCGTTACACAAACCTTGCATAATATAGGTTTTAAAACGGTAAAAGATATTCGAATCGGGAAACATATTTATCTAAACATTGAAGCAGAAAACGAAAAACAAGCCCATAAAAAAGTAAAAGAAATTTCGGAAAAGGTATTGATAAACCCCATTATGGAAGCTTTTGAATATACCCTTAAAGCCCTTTAAAATATTGCATCCCGTATATCTATGACTTACTGATTGACGTTGATTAACTCTAACTTCGGGATGCACTTTTTATAATTATGAATGCTAAACTAAGGAATTGAGAATTCTGTTTGTCATATTTATAAGTTCGGTCTAAAAACCGGTCAGACGGATAAATTTATTAAAACTGCAAATATAAACAGCTTACTTACAATTGATTAATAAAACCGTCCGACCGATTTCGATGCAAATTCACTTTTTTATACTGAACTCATTTATTATTCATGTAATTCGTGGACAAAAAATTTTTATTGGACTTTATGAGTGCAAATTAATTACAAATTATGAATGCCACTCAACGATCCCTGAATTCCGATTTCCAATTCACCATTATCAATTATACCGTGCCGGTATCACATTTTGTATGCTTGATTTTGCTCATTTCAGAACATCAGTAAGTCATAAAAAAGCATTTATAAATTTCAGATACGGCTTAGTATAACTTAATTTCTGGAAATCATAGCGAGTAATCGCAGAATTTCAAGATAAAGCCATACAATCGTTACCATCAGACTAAAACCACCATACCATTCCATATATTTAGGAGCACCGGTTGCCGCCATTTTATCGATAGTATCAAAATCCCAAAGCAAGCTCAGCGAAGCAATAGCGATGATAAACAGGCTAATTCCTATACCGATAAGTCCACCATTAAAAATAGACATCATTTGTCCACCTCCAAACATATTCAAAATCCATGAAAGCAGGTAGAAAACAAATATTCCCCCCATGGCAATCATCAAAAAGCCTTTAAATTTTTCGGTTACTTTTATCATGCCCGTGCGGTACACAAAAAGCATGGTAAAAAAGATGCCAAAAGTCAATAAAACAGCATTCATAACGATTCCCCCCATTGTTGCGGCATACATAGCAGAAACTCCACCAATCAATAGGCCTTCTAAAACGGCATAAATCGGCGCTGTATAAGGCGACCATTTAGGTTTAAATACCGTAACGATAGCCGTTATAAAGCCTAAAATTGCTCCTCCGGTTACATAAGGCATTACATTAGCACCGGAAAAGGCATTTTTCCATACCCAGAAAGCTGATAATACGGAGAGTATCAATAAAATCCCGGCTTTATTTAAAGCGCCATTGCTCGTCATAACTCCGTCAGCCTCATAGGTTCGCTTCATGTTGCGCAAACGTTCTTCGCCCAATAAAGGGTTACTTGTTCTTCCAAATTTCATAATTTATCCTCCTTTTTATACCGAATCAGTATCCTATTTATTATATTTGTATTTATTTAACAAATAAGTAAGTACAAATATCTTTTTAAGCATCTGATAGCGGTTAAATATTAGTTAAAAGTTCGTAATTATAATCCACATTCCAGTTTACTTCTTCCAGTATCCACCTCACCGCATTATTTTCTATATTTTCGGAGTTATCCAAAATTTGCTTAATTGCTCTGTTCAATGCCGGACTTTTCCGACTCAAGGCGTTAATGGCTCTGGCTACAGCACGCTGAATATGCAGATTTTCTATTTCCATGTATTTACTTAAATTCTCTACAAAAAAATCGAAAGTCGAATCGGGCAAATCAGGAAACAATTGCTCATAGCGAGCTACCAAAATTATGCCTGTTTGTTTAGTAAATGTGGCCTCTGCTTCTGTCCATTTTCGCATTTCTTGTTTAGCAAACTCTGTATAAGGCAGAAAGTTCATGCAAGCCTGCTCGCCGTATTCCGATGAATTAAAGTTTTTTAACCAAGTTTCAAAAACAGTTAATGTCATTTTGTCAGCATCGACAATCATTAATGCCAGAAGTTTGGTCTCCCGATATGAATTTTGCCAGAGTCTTTCGGCCAGTTCCTGATTTGGCTTATAGTAGTCTGCAATTCTTTTTAATTCTGGAATCGCCACTCCCCTATTTTTTTCGTAGGGCATTCCTTTTGCTGTCATGCTGTCCATTACCGTTCCATCATCGTACAAACGTAGTTTCTTTAAAATCTCTATAACTGTATTTTCCATTCTTTTATATTTTATTTTGCCATTTCTGTCTAATCCTCACATAAATTACTGTCATCTCCAAAATCAAGCTAAAAAAATAGCCTGACACATATATAATTACAGGAAAATCAGTAAAAATAAGACTCAAAATTAAAACGAGTTGCAATAATAGAGCAAAGTTATGTATTGTATGATACATTTGCAGTGTTTTTCGACAGAAGGTCATACATTCTTTAAAAAAATGAAGATTTTCAAAATCAACTTCTAAAAACGGCATCGGCACTCTTAACTTAATCTTATTTTGTTCACCTAAAATAAAGCCGGTTGGTGCCTTTTTATCTAATTCTTTTACCAACAAATTAATATCCTCTAACTTCTCTGCCTGATAAATCTTATCAAAATTTAGATTCGCCAATTGTTGTTCATCGGCAGTTAAAGCATTATTTATCAGCACTGTATTATACTGCCATAGATTAAATCTTCGTATGTGTGTATATTCCTCACTCTGCTCGTGATTTAATAATATAGAAGCAATCAAATCTTCATTCTTAAATAAGTAATATTGAAAATACGAACGGGCAATTTTGTCCGGGAAATACTTCAAAATACCCAATTCTATCTGATTTCCGTTCTCATCTTTTGCCTTTATGTATTCATTTCCAATTTGGTCTTCATGCTGTAAAGCTATATTTTCCGAACTTTTAAATAATTTGGCTACAGCCGGATAAAGAGAAAGGAATAATTGATGTAGAAAGTTTTCAACACTTTGTCGCCGCAGAGTGCGTCTGTGGCTTAATTCCTTAAGTTCGTAATGATAATTGAAAAATAACGGGCTTCGTAAAAAAGCAAAAGTACGCAATTCTACAATTTGCTTCATTTGCATGAAACTAAGTTTTTCATTGTCTTTCCATGCCACTTGCGCTATTTCTAATCGAATGTTCGGACTTAGCACACTGCTAAACAACAGTATTAAAATAATTTTTGGGATTACAACAGTAGGAACAAATAAACTATAGCTATAGCTTATTCCCCCGAAAATCAAGGTAATAATTAATCCCAAAAAGAAAAAACTATAGCTGTCTTTTTGCTGATTTTCTTTTTTAGAAACTAAAAAAAGCAGAATAGAGAAAAGTAAAAAAAGGCTATTAACGATAAGCCAAAAGCTTGTATTTACTATAATTTCAGTAAAAAAAATTGTCAATAGAAGAGAAAACTGTGCGGTAATAAATCCAAAACTTAAAGAAAATATCTTTTTAC
>CAYQXT010000098.1:0-10777 GCA_964421365.1 uncultured Bacteroidaceae bacterium | reverse complement strand
TTTCATATTTAACTCTTTATGTAATATCTCTTCTTCGGTAGCTTTTAATTCTTCGAGATTTTGGCGTAATTCTTCTTCCTGCACTGCCAGACTCTCGCTCTGTAATTTTGATTGTACAAGTAAACTTTCCATGCCTTCTTGAATAACCAATGACGAAATTACCGAGGATAAATTTTCAGCTGCACGTCCAAGAAATATTTGTTGATATTTTGCAATTGGCGTAAATGATGCTATTTCAAAGGCACCTATCAAAGTGTCACCGGCCAATAAAGGTTGAATATAAAGATAGTTAGGGGTTGATTGACCAATACCGGATGTTATATATACATAATCTTTTGGCAAATCATGCAAATAGATTGCTTTCTTTTCATAGATAAGATTACCCAATACTCCATCTCCGGCCATAATTTTTTTCTTAAGTTTTCGCTCAATATTGTAAGCGTATGCAGCTTGTAATTCTAAATATGTATCGCCGCTATTATCTGCTGTTTTCGACACAAAAATACCTCCTTGATTAGCATCTATGTTTTTTATGATAGATTTAAGCACCGTTAAATAAAATTTCTCAGATTCAGAGATAATATGATGAGTTCTAAGTACCTCATTGAATGTTGCCAAAGCCTTATTTATCCATATCTCGTTTTGCTGTTTTTTTTCAATTTCTTTTGTGCTTAAAAATAAATTTTTGACATTAGTGAAAGCCTTCTGAATTAAAGAATCTAATTTGTTATTTTTATCAAATATATCCGATTCATAATTTTTGTTAGCCAGATTAGTTATTGTACTTAGAAGCTTACTTTGTTGAACAAAGCTAATTTTAAATTTATTTTGAATTTCAATAGTCTCTTTATAGGCAGAAGGAGCGCTTTTAGTTACATTATCAGGAAGTATATCTAATTGGTTTAATCTATCCAAATTTGAGTAGATATCAGAATGATAGGATTTTATTGTATACCTTAACTCCATAAATCCCAATACTAAAACTATAAAAAATAAAAAGGCTAAAATAAAAGAAGATCTTGAGTAGAATGTAAGATTTTGATATAGTGGGCGAAGTGCTAAACTCCGTTCGATTTGTAAAACACGAAATGCATCTAAATATTCATCATTAAATAGCAAATTTTGGTCATAAAGTATAGTCTTAATATTATCTGTATTTAGGGCGAATGTATCCTCTAAACTAACTTTTTTTGTAGAGTAATTAATTTTTAGAGAATCAATCCCAAGAGAATCAGTAGAAGGAATCGTATCTGAGACTTTTTCAATACGTAATTCAATCGTGTCCAGTCTAAAGTCATTACCTTGAAAGGTGAACAAACTATTTTGTAGATTATCACTGGTTCGGATTAAATTATAATATAAGATAATTAATTTTGTCTTACTTTGATTGGAAACATTCTTCAATTCAAATAATTTTTTTTTCCACTTATAAGAAGGTAGTATCTTAAATCTTTGCCGATGATTAATCAAAAAATAATAGGTAGAATAGAGAAAATAATCTAACTTTTCCTCTCCCTTAAACTCATTATTCAGACTTATATAATACTGTAAGTATAAACTATTGCCACTGATTAAATATTCGTTAGCAGCAAGATTTAACTTTTGGGAATAAAATACTAAATCCTGAGCCAAATTATCCGCATTGTTATACTCCGTTTCAATAGTTTTAATCGTATTTTGCAAAGATAATTCACGCTTAAGACTCAAGTAAGACAGGAAAAATAAGAGCAACAGAGACAATCCAAAAATTGATATCAAATTTATGAGTTTAATTTTTTTTCTAATTTTTTTGAACATAAGATTTCAATTAATCAATATTTTCTAATCGTTTGTTTAATTCATCTATAATCATCTGTTTTTTAACAATCTGAGTTTTATATAGAAATTCTGAATCTGCATATTTCTTACTTAATTTTGCATATTTTTCGGATAATTCAGTATACTCTTTTCCCAGACTATCTTTCGCTTCTTTTAGATAACCTATCTGTTCTCTACTTTCTAAAAGAAGGTCGTTTGTTTTGGTATTCAATTGTGAAATTGTAATCGTTGAGCCAATTACTTCAGCCATATTTTTAAGAAATTCAATCTTGTATTCTGGAAATTTCTTAAAAGAGGCGAGCTCAATTACTCCTAGCGTTTCATTTTCTGAAATAATTGGACATAAAATTAAATTTTCTGGGTTTTTACCACCAAAGCCCGATTCTATTTGCAAATAATCAGCTGGGATATTCGCTACTTTCATGGTATATTGTTCAAGTGCACAAGCCCCAATAAGACCATCTCCCCAACTTATCCTTTTCTCCATAAATTTTTTCCGATTGTAGGCATAAGCTGTTAAAAGGTTTAAATATTTTGTTCCATCTTTATTCTTTTTGGTAATAAAAATACCGGCCTGAGGTAAATCCAAAAACCTAACTAATTCTTTGATTAATTGGTCTCCCAAAATTTGAATATTATTTGAATACTGACGTAAAATATCTGAAAACAACGAACGACCTTCTGTCAACCAGCGCATTTGTTCTTCCTTTTCTTTATTCTTTATTATCGTATTTTTAGCTTCCCGCAAATTCCTTCGTAAATCCAATAAGCTTAAAGAAAGGGAATCGCTGCTCGATAATGGAGTGAACTCTCGGTCGAAATCTTCACTTATGAGGGATTGAGTAAATGTAGTTTTTTCTGAATTACTCTTAGAAACGATATCTAGTTTTTTTATGATTTCTTCTATTTCGGAACTGTTTGCAACATAGGTATTTATGTTAAATTTTCCTTCGGAAAAATTTTCCATAATTTGCAAAACATATGTAATATCCTTTATAAAAGGTGTAAAAATAATATAAAGTCCTACAAATAAGATAAGTATTGCAATTAGAGTAGTGGTAAAAACTAATTTTCTGAAATTATATAAATCCTTAAAAGCAAAACTTTTAGGAACTTCGATAATCGTTATTAAATTATTTATAGATAGGCGTTTGGCATATAATATATTCTCTTGAAAATCGTCCGCAATATTTTCTATTTTGAATAATTTAGACTTTATTAAGCTGTAGGGCAAATTATAGGGGAGGGCAATTTTAAATTCATTAGACGAATAAATCAGCTTACCTTTTTCATCACTAAGGTATAGAGTAGATTGAGGAATGAGTTTAATATTATTAATAATATTAGTAATTTCACTTTTTTCATAGCTGGGAACAGCAGTCATTAAAAAACCAACAATTCGTCCACCATGATAGTAGGGTCTGGCATTAACAAAAAAATTGGTATTATCAATACTTAATTTTCCAGTATATGATTCGCCCCGTTCTATTGTACTTACTATAGAAATATTTTCAGGAAAAAAAATGCCCGTAGCTTTATCTCCATTTCGTTTAACTATGGTTGTACTAATCAAAACATAAGCATTGTTTTTTGTTTTCTGAAAAATAGAAATTTCACTCCCGGTAAATTTTTTCAGTTCATCAACAACGTTGGTATTACTATGCAGTCTTTTCCCTTGGAAGTACCATTCATCTAAACGAATTTTTTTCTGCTCTTTAGTAAGTTCATTTACTGCTATAATTGATGTCTTTTGGTTTGATATTTTTATTGAATTTTCTTCTTGTAAGTAGAAGGCAACAAGAACCAGTGATTTTTGTGCTTGAATTTTATTTTTGTTCATATTAAATTGAACAGACTTGTCAATGGCATCAATTTGATTTGTGACAAAATCATCAAAATTTTTATTAAGCGTACTTTTTTGCATCAAAAAAATTAGAAATCCAATTCCCAAAAAGGAAATTATAAGTAAGATTGCCGTAAGGATACTAACTTTAGATTGTATTTTATAACTGCGTAATAATTTCATTAAATAATAATTTTATCAAATTAAAAGAGAGCTCTGAAACCAGAAGTCAAATTTTATAGAGGCTAAGATATAAAACTTTTCCTACTTTAAGATTAAAATAAGTATGAAAATCATAATTCAAAAATCATCCCAAATTTTAAACAAAAAAATTAATAATTGTTTACACTTAATTTTCCATATCATATCAAAAATAATTATTTGTTAATCAGTATGTTGTTTGTAAAAAAATATTTATTTTGTCGTTAAAAAAAGTTAAAGTCTATTTTAAATTATAAATGTAATTGTAAAGCCCGAAAACACATTCTACATTTGTCCTAAAGCTAATAAATATTATTTATGGACACAAATGTTGATATAAAAGCAATAAACGAAAAGATTGAGAGAGAGAGTTCCTTCGTTGGACTCGTTTCAATGGAAATGCAAAAGGTTATCGTTGGCCAGAAACATCTTGTTGATAGCCTGATTATTGGCCTGTTATCTGATGGTCATATTCTACTTGAAGGAGTTCCTGGATTAGCCAAGACACTCGCTATAAGTACTTTGGCTAACATTATTGATGCTGACTTTCAGCGAATTCAGTTTACACCCGACCTATTGCCGGCAGATTTATTAGGTACACTCATTTATAGCCAGAAAAACGAAGAATTTGTCATTAAAAAAGGACCTATTTTCTCTAATTTTATTTTGGCAGATGAAATAAACCGTGCACCGGCAAAAGTTCAATCGGCATTGTTAGAAGCTATGCAGGAAAGACAGGTAACCCTTGGTGATACAACCTATAAATTACCAAAACCTTTTCTTGTTTTGGCTACACAAAACCCTATCGAGCAAGAAGGAACTTATCCCTTACCCGAAGCACAGGTTGACCGTTTTATGCTTAAAGTATTGATTGACTATCCGCAGAAAAATGAAGAGCAAAGTATTCTTAGGCAGAATATTGCACACGAATTTCCCAAATCGTCCAGCGTAATTTCGCCGGCACAGATTTTGAGTGCACGAGAAGTGGTGAAAGATGTTTATATGGATGTTAAAATTGAGCGTTACATTATTGATATAGTATTTGCCACTCGTTTTCCCGAAAATTTTGGTCTCGAAAAATTAAAACCGCTGATAAATTTTGGGGGTTCGCCACGGGCAACCATAAATATGGCAATGGCTTCTAAAGCATTAGCTTTTATTAAACGCCGTGGATTTGTTACGCCCGAAGATGTGCGTTCGGTAAGCCATGATATTTTGCGTCACCGTATCGGACTAAGTTACGAAGCCGAGGCTGAGAATATGAATAGCGATGAGATAATTACAGAAATTTTAAATAGTGTTCAAGTTCCTTAATAAATGGATACAAGCGAATTATTAAAAAAAGTTCGGAAAATTGAGATTAAAACGCGGGGGCTATCAAAAAATGTTTTTGCTGGCGAATATCATAGTGCGTTTAAAGGTAGAGGTATGGCTTTTAGTGAAGTACGTGAATATCAGTACGGTGACGATGTTAGAAGTATAGATTGGAACGTAACTGCCCGTTTTAATCATCCCTATATCAAAATTTTTGAAGAAGAGCGTGAATTGACCGTAATGCTGCTTGTTGATGTCAGTGCATCAGGCAATTTTGGCACCTTAAAATCTCTAAAAAGGAATCTGGCAATAGAAATTGCGGCAGTTTTGGCATTTAGTACTATTCAGAATAATGATAAAGTGGGAGTAATTTTTTTTAGTGATAAAATAGAAAAATTTATTCCACCACAAAAAGGGCGAAAACATGTTCTTCGGATTGTACGTGAAATGATAAATTTTAAAGCTGATAATACAGGAACGAATATTGAAATAGCCTTACGCTATTTGACAAATGCCATTAAAAAGAGGTGTACAACCTTTATTATTTCCGATTTTCTAGCTAAAGATTTTAGCAATTCCCTACGAATTGCCAATCAAAAACATGACATTATCGCCTTGCAATTGTACGATAAGCATGACACTGAACTACCTAAAGTTGGTGATTTACGTATCACAGACCCCGAAACAGGGACAGAAAAGTGGATTGATTCTTCATCGGCGAAAGTACAAAAGCTCTATAAATCATGGTGGTTAGAAAACAATAAGGATTTAAAGGAAATTTTCACCAAATCGGGTGTTGATTATGTTCAGTTGCGTACCGATCAGGACTATGTGAAACCAATGGTCAATTTATTCAAAAAAAGATAAGATGCTGAAAAAAATATTGACATACATTGCCGTATTTATGTTTTTCGCCCTCAAAACGCTCTGGGCTCAAGAATATAAAGCAGAAGCTCATTTAAGCAAAAATAAAATTTTAATTGGTGATACTCTGAGCCTCACTCTTAGCGCCGAAGTACCTGAAGGAACTAAGATTGAAATGCCCTTTTTTACCGATACTATTATGCGGGGAGTAGAAATTTTGGATTTACCCAAAACAGATAGTATTTTTAAGGAAAATAAATTAATTGTCCGGCAGAAATATGTTATTTCGGCCTATGATAGCGCCGTTTATCGTATTGAAGGGCAGCCAATTGTTGTTCATCGGCTTAATAGCAAACAGAATGATACTATTTTCTCAAATAGTTTAACTTTAATTGTAGGCTATCAGTATTTAAGCAAAAATCTTGAAACTAAAATAGATACCACAGGTAAAGATAAGATTATCAGAGCCAAAGAAAATATTCAAACTCCTTTTACTTTTGATGAGTTTTGGGCTTATCTAAAATTATATGCTATAAAATATTGGTACATATGGTCAATTTTGGCTATACTTCTTGCCGGATTTCTGTATTGGGCACTAGTTTGGCGCAAAAAGAATAGCGATGAACACAAGATTTATGTTCCAAAGATTGAACCACACTTTGAAGCTTATCAATCCTTGGATAAATTAAAAGAAAAAAAATTATGGCAAAGTGGCCAGCATAAGGAATTTTATTCTGAATTAACAGGCATCTTACGCTACTATCTCGAAAGGCGTTACAATATACGCGCATTAGAAGAAATCTCTTCTGATATTGTACGACAAGTACAATACAGAGCAGACATACCCGAAGAAGCCAAAAATAATATGGCTAATCTGTTGGGAGTGGCTGATTATGTGAAATTTGCCAAATTGATACCAGAACCCGGAGAGAATGAAAAAAATTTCAAAGCTGCTTATGAGTTTGTAAAACAAACAATTCCTGTGGTTACAGATTCCAAAGCCGAAGAGGAAAAACAAGCTAAAACTGCGCAAGTTTAATCAAAAAATTAAGTAAAAATGGGGCAATATAAATTTGCAAATCCAGATTTCCTGTATCTTTTAATTCTGTTAATACCTCTAATTATTTGGTATATATTGAAATACAGAAAGTCATATCCAACAATAAATCTAAGTACAAGCAGAGCATTTTCCCAGTTGGGAGTGAGTTGGCGAACCGTGTTGCGGCACTTTGCTTTTGCCTTACGGATGATTGTTATGAGTCTTATTATTATTATTTTAGCTCGTCCACAATCACACTATTCTAAACGCAATGTGATTACCGAAGGCATAGACATTATGCTGGCCATGGATGTATCGAGTAGTATGTTGGCGCAAGACTTTAAGCCGGATAGGATAGAAGCGGCAAAAGATGTGGCTATACAGTTTGTTAACGGGCGTGAAAATGACCGAATGGGTATTGTCGTCTTTTCCGGCGAAACATTTACTCAATGTCCGTTAACCACCGACCGTGCGGTACTGATAAATCTTATCCATCAGCTTAAAAGTGGAATGGTAGAAGACGGTACAGCTATTGGGCTAGGCTTGGCAAATGCTATTAACCGATTGAAAGACAGTAAGGCAAAAAGCAAGGTAATTATTCTGCTAACGGACGGTGTGAATAATCAGGGAGAAATAGACCCGATAACTGCCGCCGAAATGGCTAAAACCTTTGGAATTAGAGTTTATACAATCGGTATTGGAACGCATGGTACGGCACCTTATCCAGTACAGACCATGTTTGGAACTCAGTATCAGCAAATGAAAGTGGATATTGATGAAGTTACTTTGCGCAAGATTGCAAAAATTACCGATGGTCAATATTTCAGGGCAACGTCTAAAATGCAGTTGAAAAAGATTTATGCCAAAATAGACAAATTGGAGAAAACAAAAATTAAGGTAAAAGAATATAGCAAAAAAGAAGAGCAATATTATTGGTTCGGACTTACAGCACTTCTTTTATTCGGTTTGGAGTTGTTACTGAGAAATACCGTTTTAAGACATATTCCTTAAAGAAATTTTTATATGGAGACAAGTAGATTCAAATTTGCAAATCAAGAATTTTTAATATACGGAGGCTTAACTGTATTATTTTTAATTCTTTTATTCTGGATGATGCAAATCCTTAGAAGAAAAAAAATACACAAATTAGGTGATAAGAATGTAGTTCTTCAAATTATTTCGGGAATGTCTAATTCTCGTATAATCATAAGCTTTATATTACTTCTGTTAAGTATTTCCTTTATATTTATTGGCATGGCCAGGCCACAATTTGGAACTAAGCTTGAAGAAGTAAAACAAAAAGGCGTTGAAATTATCCTAGCACTCGATGTATCCAATAGTATGAATGCCGAAGATATTAAGCCAAGCCGCATGGAAAGAGCTAAATATGCCATTCTGAAATTAATAAATAAATTAGAAGGCGACCGCTTAGGAATCATTATTTTTGCCGGTGATGCTTATGTGCAACTCCCCCTTACCGCCGATTATGGAGCTGCAAGGATGTTTGTCTCCAATGTTTCAACCGATTTAGTTCAGAAGCAGGGAACAGCTATTGGCTCGGCCATTGACCTAGCTAAAAAATCGTTTACTAAAGACTCTAAAGCCGGGAAAGCCTTAATTATTATCACAGACGGAGAAAATCATGATGATAATGCTTTGGATAAGGCAAAAGAGGCGGTTAAAAATGGAGTTACCATTTATACAATTGGTATGGGATTGGCAGAAGGCTCGCCCATTCCGATCGTAAATCGTTATGGCCAAAAGGATTATCAGAAAGATAGGAATGGAAAAACAATTATTACAAAGCTTAATGAAAAAATGCTCACCAGTCTTGCCACTATTGGTAATGGAATATATGTGAGAGCAAGCACTTCTAATACAGGTCTTAATAAGCTATACGAGGAAATACACAAATTACAGCGGCAGAAATTTAAAAGTAAAAAATTTGCCGAATATAATGAGCAGTTTCAGTATTTCTTTGGTATTGCATTTTTACTCATGTTGCTGGAAATATTTATTCTTCCGCGTGGTTCTAAAAGATTAGAAAAATTGAATTTATTTAAAATGGATTTTATTAAAGGAGATAAAAATGAAAAAGATTAGTCTGTTTATTTATATAATCACTTTAAGTATATCTTTACTGGCACAAACCGAAAGACATTATATCCGTTCGGGAAATAAGGAATACACAGCCGGTAATTTTTCTAATGCCGAAGTGAATTTTTCGCAAGCCCTAACCGAAAAAGCGACTTCCTTTGATGCTGCTTATAATTTGGGGAACACCTATTTAACCGAAAAAAAAGACACATTAGCCATTAATCAGCTTGGTGTAGCTTCTGAAATGAAAGCCAAACCTCATGATTTATCAAAAGCCTATTTTAATTTGGGAAATGCCTTTATGCAAAAACAAAAATTGAAAGAAGCGATTGGGGCTTATAAAGCGGCATTACGCTATAATCCAAACGATAAAGAAGCAAAATACAATCTTTCGTATGCCCTGCATAAGCAGCAGCAACAGCAAAAACAAAAAAAGAAAAATAAAAATAACCAGAATAAAGACCAGAAGCAGAATAAGGATAAGCAAAAACAGCAAAACAAAAAACAGCAAAACAAAAAACAACAAGATAAAAAGCAACAGCAAAAAGAGCAGAGACAAAATCAGGATAAGCAACAGCAAAAGCAGCAACAGGGCGAAAAGCGTCAGAAGCAAAAAATGAGTAAAAAAGATGCAGAACGTATGTTGAAAGCTTTGCAGCAAGACGAGAAAAAAGTTCAGGCTAAATTAGCAAAGCAACGAGCCAAAGCGAAGAAAAAAAGAGTAGATAAAAACTGGTAAGCTAAAAAGTGAGGGCTTTTGCTTATAGCGAAGCCCTGGCTAACACTATTTTTTATTTAAAAACTCATTCACATTTTTTTCCAACTCTAGAATATGTCTGCTGATAATCACCAAAATAGTTTCATCGTCAATTGAATCGTATCCATGAATTATTAGATTTCTTAGATCCATAATTTTTCTGGCATTAGTGATTTCAAAGTCTGGTTCTACCTTTAAAAATTCTGTTAACTACTTCATCTATAATTCCTAATTCATGTTCAACAGCTCTTTTGATTGTTAAGTTTTTTTGAAATTCAAAAAAACTTTTACATCCCTGTGTGTATAGATATTGCTTCGCTAAGTACAGAACCAAATACATACAGCGAAGCAACATGATATTTCTTACAAAGCGTATTTAGTTCTTGTTTTTTATTTTTTCCCAAAGCAATATAAATAACCATCACGCGAAGCCACAAAAATATGCCCATTTACAGCAATTGGAGTAGCATCAATTTCGATGGGAGCATAATGAGCTAATTCAATCACATTATTTCCTTTTATTTTAAATAAATAGAGCGATTTATCCAGACCAACAATCAATTTATTATCCACAATTATAGGTGTAGAAATGGTACCATCAATAAAACGCTTATAAATTAGGTGTGGAGTAGGATAGAGGGTCTTTCCGTCTGTTCCGTAAGCCATAAATTCTGAGATGCTATCGTACTTAATCACATATAGATAACCATCAATACCTACAAAAGAGGCTAAACGCCGGGAATTATAATTATCGCTTACCGATACCGAGCCCACTAAACCACCTTTCCAATGATACCGCTTACGGTTATGCGTAGGGAAAAACCAAATCACCGATTTTTCGGGA
>CAYQXT010000097.1:0-10827 GCA_964421365.1 uncultured Bacteroidaceae bacterium | reverse complement strand
AAGCTTATGCAACAGAAATAGGAATGGTTTTAGATGAACTGTCCATGAATATCAAAAATGTAAAATCATGGTCGGCTCGAAAGAAAATTAAAACTCCCGTATTGCATTATAAAGCCGACAGCTATATTTATTTCGAGCCTTATGGTGTTTCTTTAATTATTGCTCCCTGGAATTATCCCTTTTTACTCTTGATGGGGCCTTTTATCTCTGCATTGGCAGCCGGCAATGTGGTTGTGCTGAAACCATCGCCTTATACACCTGAAACTGCTAAAGTAATAGAGGAGATGATTAAAGAAACTTTTGCTGAAAAATATGTGAGTATTTATCAGGGAGGTAGAGCGGTAAATCAAGCTTTATTAGAAGAAAAATTCGACTATATTTTCTTTACTGGAAGTCCTATGCTGGGTAAAATCGTAATGGAAAAAGCTTCTAAATATCTTACTCCCGTCACCTTGGAGTTAGGCGGTAAAAGCCCATGTATTGTCGATCATGATGCAAATATAGAGCTTTCAGCCCGACGAATTATGTGGGGAAAACTGGTAAACGCCGGACAAACCTGTATTGCGCCCGATTATTTGTTTGTACATCAGGATGTTAAGGATGAGTTACTTCAGGCAATGGTGAAAGAAGTGGAGAATTTTTTTGGTAAAAACATACAGGAAAGCCCGGATTATCCGCGTATTGTAAATGAGGCCAATGTGGAGCGTTTAAAAAATCTGATGAAAACAGGAACCATTTATGCAGGAGGTAAAGTAGTGGTTGCGGATCGCTTTATTTCGCCAACAATAATAACGGATGTAGATGCTGATTCACCTATTATGCAGCAAGAAATTTTTGGGCCTCTGTTGCCGGTAATGGAATTCAAGAAAATAGACGAAGTAATTAATTATGTAAATGAACACCCAAAACCATTGGCATTTTACTATTTCAGCGAGAGTAGCAAAAAACAAGAGAATATTCTGATGCGTACTTCTTCGGGCGGCGGTTGTATAAACGATACGCTTATGCATATTGCTAACCATAATATTCCGTTTGGAGGCGTTGGAAATAGTGGTATGGGACAGTATCATGGTAAATACGGTTTCGATACTTTTTCTAATCTTCGTTCTATCATCAAAAAATCTACACTGGTAGATGTTCCGGTGCGGTATGCACCTTACGAAGATAAATTAGGAATGATTAAAATGCTGTTGAATTAACAATACGCCGTTAAACTTTGCCAAAGTTTGAATTTACAAACAGATAATAAGCTTATAATTATCGATGTATTTGATTGAGAATAACTTTGGCAAAGTTGTTGGTAAAATCGGTCGGGCGGCTTTGTTAATAGGCAGTAAATGGGTTAGTTGTTTTTGTGATTTTATAAAAGTATCTGTCCGACCGGTTTTTAGACTGAGTTCATCTATGAAATAGTGAAGAGTTTTGGTTTACCAAAAACTCTTCACTATTTCAGTATTTGTGCTCATTCGTTTAATTCGTGGACAAAAAGAGATATTAATGGTTGAAAAAGACAAAATAAGGAAGGAAATAATAGAACAAGCTTCTGGAATTTTCCGTCAATTTGGTTACCGGAAAACAACGATGGATGACATAGCGCATGCCGTCAAAAAAGGGAAAAGTTCTTTATACTATTATTATAAGAGTAAGGATGAGATTTTTAAAGCCGTTGTTTCGGCCGAAGGAATCTTATTTCGCAAGGAGATATTTCAGGCAATATTAGCTGCTCAAAGTCCTTTGGATAAACTTAAAGCCTTTATTTTGGCACGTATGAACACTTATCCTAAGACATCTAATTTTCATGAAGCGATGAAAACCAGTGGTTTCCGCGACCAGAAATTTATGGATAGAGTGCGTAAAATTTATGAACATCAGGAAGTCGGCTTATTCAAAAATATTCTTAAAGAAGGAGTTGAACAACATTTTTTTAAGATTTATGATATTGATTTAGCGGCACGAGCTATCGTTATGGCCATGCGCGGAATGGAAGAGATGCTTTTTAAAGCCAATACTCAGGAAAGCTATCTGAAGCAATTAGACGATATTGTTCATATTATTTTTTATGGTATTGTAAATAAAGAGGGATGCTAAGCAATGGTGAATTATTAATTGTGAATTGTAATTTATGTTTATTATTTTATTCTTAAGGTATCTATTGTAAACGTTTTCTTTGTTTTAAAACATATTTAGATAAGATAAATATCATTTTTATTTTTGGGCTAAACTATTTATGTTTGTTGATAAATAAATTAAATTAATAGATATGTTTAATACAGGGACAACGGCTTTTATGATTCTCTCTACAAGCCTTGTAATGTTAATGACACCTGGGTTGGCCTTCTTTTACGGAGGTTTAGCCAGTAAGCGAAACATCTTGGGTATCATGATGCAAACGTTTGCTTCTTTGGGTATTTCTACGGTTTTATGGATTGCTTTTGGCTATTCTTTAAGCTTTAGTGGCGGTGAAGGGGGCGTAATTGGTAATCTCGACTGGGCATTTTTACACGGTGTTCCTTTTACCGAAGCTTTTAAAGGAGCAGATGGTCAATATCCAACCTTTATTTTTATTGCCTACCAGATGATGTTTGCGATTATCACACCTGCATTGATTACCGGTGCTTTTGTGAATCGTATTACTTTCAAAGCTTATCTTTGGTTCTTAGTTGTATGGCAGATATTTGTTTATTATCCATTCGTACACATGGTATGGGGTGGCGGATTATTGGCACAATGGGGTGTTGAAGACTTTGCCGGAGGTTTGGTGGTACATGCTACAGCCGGTTTTGCAGCCTTAGCTTCTGTATTTTATGTGGGCAAACGTCAGGATCGCGAATCACCGCCCAATAGTATTCCTTTAGTAGCTATTGGTACTGGTTTACTCTGGTTTGGCTGGTATGGATTTAATGCCGGAAGCGAATTAAAAGTAGATGATATTACTACCCTTGCTTTTCTAAATACTGATGTTGCAGCTTCTTTTGCAGCGGTTACATGGTTGGCTATAGAATGGCTGCATGTTGGTAAACCAAAATTTGTGGGTTTATTAACCGGTTCTGTGGCTGGTTTGGCAACCATTACACCTGCTGCCGGCTTTGTTCCCCTTTGGGCTGCCATTGTTATTGGTATCACTGCTTCTGTGGTGGCTTATCTTGCTGTTCAGCTTAAAAACAAATTAGGTTGGGATGATGCTTTAGATGTTTGGGGTGTTCACGGAATGGGCGGTGTTACCGGAGTTATCCTGCTTGGGGTGTTTGCTTCTTCTTCCGTAAATGGTACGGGCGGATTGCTCGAAGGGAATGTGGCTTTCTTTGCTAAAGAGGTGATATCGGTTATTGGTGCGGCTGCTTATGCATTTGTATTTACCTATATTGTGCTGGCATTGATCAACAAAATTACCCCGGTAAAAGTTTCGGATCAGGACGAAGCTCAGGGAATAGATATGTCTATTCACGGCGAAAAAGCTTATGACGAAGGCAGTTTATAATTATTAATGGTGAATTGTTAACGATAAGTTTAAGCTTATCATTTATAATTCACCATTGCTTTACAAGTTTTGCCAAAAGCAGATTTAAGGAAAGCCGAAATTTATAAATTACATTCGAATAATTCGTAGACAAAAAAGATTTGTCAGATTTTATTGACAGACATTATTGTCTATAACGAACTGATTTTTCGGAAAAATTTTCTTTGTTGTTGGTACTTCTTTGAGGCCTGAAAGGGAGGTTTAATTTAACTTGATTCTTTTTAGGTATTTTTTTATTAGTTTTTTAAAATCCTCTTCTCTTAATGGCTTGCAAATAAAATCATTACAGCCAACTTTTAATGCTCTCTCTTGCTGTTCCGGAGTAGAATAAGCTGTTTGAGCAATAATTGGTATTTCTTTGTTTTGTTCTCTAATTATCTTGCTTGCCTCAAAACCGCTTAATTCGGGCATTTTTAAATCCATTAAAATCAAATCTATTTCTGTATTTTGTTGAGCAATCAGAACTGCTTCTTTGCCATTTTTGGCATGTAAAATAGTAAATTCAAAACTCATATCCCTAAGTAGGGCTTCAATATATAAATAGTTAACTTCTTCGTCTTCGGCAATTAAAACAGTTATTTTATCCAATTTTTTATCGGTTTTTTTATTGGTATTTTTTAGTCCTTCGTTAGTGACTAAAATAGTTCGGTAGGGTAAAGTAACATAAAAGGTTGAGCCTTTCCCTTTTTCTGATTTTAAATTGATGCGACCCTTCAGGAGTTCAGTGTTTTCTTTGGCAATAGACAGACCTAAGCCAAGGCCGCCTACCTTCTCCGAATCCGATTTTTCTTCTTGCGAAAAACGTTCAAAAATAATTTTTTGTTTTTCCGGTCGGATACCTCTGCCTGTGTCTTTAACATAAATCTGAATTGCTTTATTATCTTCGACTATAAGATTGTAGCCCACTTCCACGTATCCGTTTTCTGTGAATTTTAATGCATTCTCTATTAAATTACTGATTATTTTTGTCAATTTTGAGGCATCTGTAAGAAAAGTGCTTTCTTCATCGGGCAGGGATTGCTTCAGATATAAGGGTAGTTTTTTTTCTTTTGCACGGAGTTCAAAAATGGAAAATTGTTCCAGCAGTAAATTATTAAGGCACACTTGTTCTTCTTTTACTTGAACTTGCTTTGTGCCTAAGCGCGATATTTCCAGTATGTCATCGATAATCCGCAGGAGTTGATAACCACTATTTTGTATTATTTTTACATATTTTTCTCTTTTAGAGTTTGTTATGTTCTCTTTATTTAAGAAGCCCGAAAATCCTAAAATTCCATTCAAGGGTGTTCTTATTTCATGCGACATATTATTCAGAAATTCTGTTTTAAGCTGATCACTCTCCTCTGCTTTTATCTTTGATTGCTCTAATTCAATATTTGTCTGCTTTAATTCTGTTAACGTTTTTCTTAGTGTTTTATTTAGTGTTATATAATTTTCATTTGCTCGACTTAATTCTTCCTGCGTGCGTTTTATTGAGCTAATATCGTGATATACTGTTAGTCTATCAGACTCATTTAAGATAGCCGCAGATACGGCAAAATAGTTATTCTTTAGTGTCCTTTCTGAAAAAGCGACATTATTTGTCTTTAATTGTTCCACATAACAATCTGTGCAAGCTTGGTCCCATCCGTATATTGCTTTGTAGCATTCTTGACCAATACCGGCCTGCCCGATAAGTGAACGCATGGCTGGATTTGTGTAGTTGATAATTTGATTGTTATCGGCTATATATATAGCATCGTTTAAAGTATTTAAAATATTCTCTAGTTTTTGATGCTCTCGTTTTAGTCTTTTTTCAATTTCTTTACGTTGGCTGATATCTCGCACAAAACCAAGTACACAGTCTTTGCCATTAAATTGAATAACGCTTGTGTTTATTTCAACCGGAAAAATGCTTCCGTCTTCTCGCTGGTGTTTTAATACTATGGTGATTGGATTATTGGCTTTCATTTTTGGCCATAGATTTTTAAGCAGATTTTCTTTTTTGAATTTTGGGTAGATATCGGCAATATTCATTTTTAGTAGTTTTTCTCGGCTATAGCCTAGTGATTTTGTTGCTTGCTGGTTCACTAGAATAATCTTTCCGCTGTCTTTTTCTGCTAAATACACTGCATCTCCGGCCGACTCTATTATTGTATTTATTTGTTTCTCTTTGTTCCGGATTTCTTCGTTAGTGGCTTCCAGTTTTTCATTTTGTGCTTTATATTCTTCTAACAGAGTATAATTTTCATTATTTTTTTCTCTTAGCTCTATATCTTTCTGTTTGAGTGCTATTTGTGTCTTTATTCGGATGAGTAATTCTTCGGGCTGAAAAGGAATTTCGATGTAATCGACTGCTCCCATTTCAAATGCTTTAAGCTTGTCTTCTACCCGGTGTGAGCTTGAGAAAAATATTACCGGTATAATACTACTTACCTTCTTGTTCTTAAGTTGTTTAAAGAATTCAAAACCACTCATTTCCGGCATTATAATGTCAGAAAGAATAAGCTGAGGTTTATTTTTTTCTGTGTATTGTAGGGCTTCTTTTCCGCTTTGTTTTATTGTTACCGAATAGGATTTTTCGAGTAGGGCTTCCAGAACAGAAAGCGTTGAAATACTATCATCTATAATTAAAATTGAGGCTTTAGACTTCATTGTAAGTATTTTTTTAGACAATAAAGATATAAATATATGAATTCTAATGAATAAACAAGACAAAATAATGTTAATTCATTATTAACCATTACTTCATTACCGCCCAGCCGGGCATCTTCGACAAATCAATACCTAATACAGAGGAGGCCAGAAAATAAATACAGATTGTAATTATCACTACACCAAGCATATTTAACCAAAAGCCAGTCTTTGCCATTTGTTTTATGCTGAGCATATTAGAACCAAAGACCACCGCATTGGGCGGCGTGGCTACCGGAAGCATAAAAGCCAGAGAAGCCGCAAAAGTTGCCGGTAACATAAGCAATAACGGATGTATATGTGCCGAAACCCCCATACCTGCTAAAATAGGTAGAAACATGGCAGTAGTTGCTGTATTAGAGGTCAATTCAGTTAGGAATGACATGAACAGAGCAATACTGAAAATAACTAAAATAGGAGGATAATTCCCAACCCATTGCATTTGCGTTTGAAACCATTCCGATAGTCCCGAATCGGCAAAACCTTTGGCCAGTGCAAAACCGCCACCGAATAGCAGAACAATATTCCAAGGCAGTTTAAGCACTGCTTTTCGTTCCAACAGATGTTCGCCTTTATTTTGTTTAGAGGGGATAAGAAACAGAAAAATCGTTATAGCTATTGCTATGGTGCCATCATTTACAAAATTGGGTTTTGGTAAGAGCGAAGCCCAGCCCTGAATATTAAAACCGCTTGTTTTTATTCCACTTCGGGTAATCCATAAGGTAGCGAGCACAATAAAAACAATTAGCACAACTTTTTCTTCAAACTGCATTTTTCCTAAGGTTGCATAGCGTCTTTTAAAATCGCCGGTATCAATATTCATAGATTCTTTTGGGCGATACATAAAGTAAAGTAAAAACCAAGCGCCAATAAACATAAAAAAGCTGATAGGCAAGCCCAGCATCATCCATTGAGTGAAATTTATTTCAGGAGCTTGAGGAAACATAATGTTAAAAATCTTTACAAAAGCCAAATTGGGTGGCGTACCAATAAGCGTGGCCAAGCCACCTATTGAAGCACTATAAGCTACGGCTAGCAGTAAGCCTTGTCCGAAGTGTTCCATCTCATCACCTGAATCTTCCGACCGAAAGCCGGCAATCAAAGATAACACAATAGGAACCATCATCATAGCCGTAGCCGTGTTCGACATCCACATAGACAGGAAAGCAGTAGCAGCCATAAAACCAAATAAAATTCTTCCCGGTTTTACGCCCGTAATCATCAAAATCCGTAGGGCTATACGCTTGTGTAATTGCCATTTTTCCATGGCCGTAGCCAGTATAAAACCACCTATGAACAGGAAAATAATATGATTAAAATAAGTAGAAGCAATCGTTTTTCCATTAATTATTCCCATAAAAGGAAACAAAATAACCGGTAGCAGTGCAGTAATAGAAACCGGCAAAGCCTCTGTAAACCACCAAATAGCCATAAGTATAGCAATTGCCAGTGTGTAGGTAACCTCCGGCTTGCCCGGTACTAAGTCAAGACCAAAAATAATTAGCAGGAAAGCAAGAATTCCGCTCCATAATCCTATCTTTTTACTTAATGAAATTTTTTTTGTTGCGCTCATAATTTTTTTTAAGGCAAAGTTTAATGGAAAATTGATCTTTAATCTTCTTATACTCAATCGCTATCAAAATAGCAAAAAGGATTTTGTTATTTCATTTTCAATCAAAGCATTACAAAAATGTGCATATAAACATGATACCAATTCGGTATTATTTAAAATATAAAGATAGTAAGATTAATAGATATTTTATCTGTTTAAGGGCATTTTTTAATAATCAACAAAAAACCACTTAATCAGTGTGCATCATAATGTCCATTAAATATTCTTTGTTCATGAATTACACGAATAATTTCTGTTGTGCAAAACTTTTAATTTACTTAATAACTTTTATCACCTCATTATCACAATTTCATAACAATGTAATATCTACGACATTGTGGATAGATACTAATTCGTTAATCTTGGCATGATAATTCTGAAAGTGGTTCCATTCATGCTGTCTGATTCTTTTACAAATATTTTCCCTTTATGATAATTCTGTATAATACGCTTGGTTAGCGACAAACCCAGACCCCAACCCCGTTTTTTTGTGCTAAATCCGGGTTGGAAAACCGTTTTAAAGCGAGATTTTGGAATTCCTTTGCCGGTATCTTTTATATCGAGAAAAACTTCTTTTTCTTTAACATTAACCGTTATATATATCGCACCGCCAGCCCCGTCCATAGCATCTATGGCGTTTTTACATAAGTTTTCGACGACCCACTCAAAGAGCGTTTCGTTCAGTGCTAAATCCAAATGTCCGGTTCTATCATAATTCTGATAGTAATTAATCCGTTTAGAAGTACGTGTGCGCAAATAATTTACGCTATTATTTAAAACCGGATATAAATTTATGATTTCCAAACTGGGTTCTGAGCCAATCTTAGAGAAACGTTTGGCTATTTTGTTCAATCGTTCGACATCCTTTTCAATTTCATTCACCAGAAGATCTTCCATATTCTTCATCCTTAGGTACTCTACTGCCGCTACTAGTGACGAAATGGGCGTTCCCAACTGGTGGGCTGTTTCTTTCGACATGCCTATCCATACCCGCGTCTGTTCGGCATTACGCGAAGCACTAAAGGCCGCATAAGCGATCCATCCGTATAGGAAAAGTATAAAAAGCTGGGCAAAAGGATAATAAGATAATTGTTTTTTGAGAGTAGAGTCACCGTAGTAGATAAAATTTTTAGAACCGTCACCTAGGGCTATGATAATAGTGTCGTGAGCTGTTTTCATCGAAGCAAGTTCATCAATCAGGTAGCCGGCATTTTTTTTAGCCTTATTTTTATCTAAATTGATAAAATTGATAATGGAGTCATGCTCATCGGTTAAAATAACCGGTATGGTTGTATTATCCTGTAAAATAGTGTAAACAAGCGTATTTACATCGCTGCCTAAATCCTGTTCTTGAATTTGTTTGGTGGCCTGTGCCCATAATTCCACCTTTTTGCGTTCCTCTTGCGATAATTTATGTACTAATTGTCGCGTGTAAAGTACAGATAAAGCACTGATTATTATGGCTGTAATGGCCAAATAGAGTTTCCATTTTTGTTTTTTCTGCAAGTTTTTAAAATTTTAGTCGAAAATAAACATTTTTCGCTGATTTCAAAAGCATATAAAAAACTTTGGGCATATAATCAAAAAAATATACTTTGGCATTTTTAAAATTTAATATTATGGATAGTTTATTAGAACGTTTTCTACGCTATGTAAAAATAGATACCGAGTCTGACCCCGAATCAAAATCTTGTCCTTCATCCAAAAAACAATTTAATTTAGCCAAACATCTTGTCGAAGAGCTAAACTATATGGGCATGGACGAAGTTAGCATGGACGAGCACGGGTATATCATGGCTACCCTACCGGCCAATATGGATAAAGAAGTGGCTTCAATTGGCTTTATTGCTCACATGGACACTTCGCCTGATTTTAGTGGTAAAAATGTAAAACCCCAATTTCAGAAAAATTATCAGGGCGGTGATATTGTGCTCAATAAAGAGCAAAATATTATACTCAGTCCCAAAGATTTTCCCGAATTGAATAAATACATCGGGCAAGATATTATCACTACCGATGGAACCACCCTGTTGGGTGCAGACGATAAAGCCGGAGTGGCAGCCATTATGGAAGCCATGCAGTATCTTATCAATCACTCCGAAATTAAACATGGAGCTATTCGGGTAGGATTTACCCCGGATGAAGAAATCGGAAGAGGTGCTGATTTATTTGATGTACAGAAATTTAAGGCTGATTTTGCCTATACTATTGATGGCGGCGAAATTGGCGAATTAGAATATGAAAATTTTAATGCCGCTTTGGCCAAAGTTATAGTAAAAGGTCGTAATGTACACCCCGGAACAGCCAAAAATCAGATGATTAACTCCATGCACATCGCAATGGAATATAACGAGTTGTTGCCCATCGTTCAGCGTCCCGAATACACCGAAAACTACGAAGGTTTTTACCACCTGATAAGTATGCAGGGCGAAGTAGAAGAGAGTCAGCTCACCTATATTGTTCGCGACCATGATATGGAGAAATTTCAGGCCAAGAAAAAATTCATGGAAGAGCTTACAAGCTTTATGAATAAAAAATACGGTGAAAATACCGTACAAACAGAGCTTAGCGACCAGTACTATAATATGCGTGAAAAAATCGAACCGGTGATGCACATTGTCGATTTGGCCGAAAAAGCCATGCAGGAAGTAGGTATAAAACCTAAAGTTCAGCCTATTCGTGGCGGTACCGATGGCTCAAAATTATCTTATATGGGCTTACCCACGCCTAATATTTTTGCAGGAGGACATAATTTCCATGGCCGTTTTGAGTATATTCCTACGGAATCGCTGCAAAAAGCAATGGAAGTGATCGTTAAGATAGCCGAATTGAATGCTGCTGAATAGAATTCCATTTTTGGAATCGTAGAACAGCATTAACAATTAATAATTAACTATTAACAATTTTTTTGGGGGCGCACGAGCGGGCTTTCCGCTCATAGTCGGCTCGCCAAAGGGCACAAAAACAAGCAAAAAAGGAGTTCCGTACCTACACTCTTTTTTTGCCTGTTTTTGTAGCCCTTTGT
>CAYQXT010000096.1:0-10864 GCA_964421365.1 uncultured Bacteroidaceae bacterium | reverse complement strand
CTCGTTGGGCTCATAACCCAAAGGTCGTAGGTTCAAGTCCTGCCCCCGCTACTTTAGCCAGTTAATTATTTATTAGCTGGCTTTTTTTGTATCCTGTTTTCTTATTTTTAAAGTTCAGACTATCAGTTTTAAAAACAATTTTCATATTTTGGAAGATATTTTAAGGATATTGACCTTTTAATCAAATCTTATCGGAATAATGGATGAGTTCAGTCTAAAAACCAGTCGGACGGATAGATTTATTAAAACAGTGAAAATAGATAGTTCACTTAAAATTGATTAATGAAACCGTCCGACCGATTTTGACGCAAATTCACCTTTTTATACTGGACTCATGGATATTTAAGCCGTTCCGAAGCTTCAAAGCTATTTGGACAAACATCAAATCCATGAAACACCCATGAATAGATAAATCTATACACATAAGAACAAATTTAAGTGAATAGTGATGAGTGAAAAGTTATAAATAAGATGATAAAAAATTTCATTATTCACTATGTAGTTTTTCTTAAAAGATAAACAGATGAAGTTTATGCTCATTAGCTTATTTCCATTAAAAACAAAAATACAAGCAGCCTGCCAATAATTTTATACTTATTTCACTTCTAACTAATCATCTGTTTTACAACAATAAAAGAGCACATCATTCAGCATTAACAATTCATCATGACTCAATAAATTGTTTGGGAGAAAAAAAGACATTATTTTCGCATATTAATATTTAAAACAAAATAGACATGAATTATGATATTCTTATTATAGGAAGCGGCCCCGGAGGTTATGTGGCTGCTATCCGCGCCTCACAATTAGGATTTAAAGTTGGTGTTGTTGAACGAGCCGAAGTCGGTGGAATTTGCCTTAACTGGGGCTGTATCCCAACCAAAGCACTTCTAAAAAGTGCACAAGTATTAGACTATGCCAAACATGCTTCTTCTTATGGAGTTAAAATAGAAGGTAATATAACACCTGATTTTCCCGCCATAGTAGGCAGAAGTCGCGAAGTAGCTGCCGGAATGAGCAAAGGAATACAATTTCTCTTCAAAAAAAACAAAGTCCAACATATTCAAGGCTTCGGACGTCTCGTGAATAATCAAACCGTAGAAGTTGAAGCAGAGGACGGGACTAAAACTCAATTTTCTGCCAAGCACATTATTTTGGCAACAGGCGCTCGTTCCAAGCAATTACCTAATTTACAACAAGACGGAAAAAAAATAATTGGCTACCGAGAAGCTTTAACACTGCCGGAATTACCAGAAAGCATGATAGTAGTTGGCTCTGGAGCTATTGGAACAGAGTTCGCCTATTTCTATTCTTCAATGGGTGTAAAAGTTACTTTAGTAGAATTCTTACCCAATATAGTTCCGGTAGAAGATGAAGACGTCTCCAAAACTTTAGCTCGTGAATTCAAAAAACGAAAAGTAAAAGTCATGGTTTCTTCTTCGGTTGAAAAAGTAGATACCAGCAGAGAAAAATGTAAAGTTACCATTAAAACAAAAAAAGGCCAAGAAGTGCACGAAGCAGACATCGTTCTTTCTGCGGTTGGAATTGTGCCTAATCTCGAAAATATTGGAATCGAAGACCTAGGCATTGAACTCGAAAAAGGAAAAATAAAAGTAGATGATTTTTATCGCACAAATATAGAAGGGATATATGCTATTGGCGATATTGTACATGGCCCAGCTTTAGCACATGTTGCATCTGCTGAGGGAATTACATGCGTTGAAAAAATTTCAGGGCTAACTCCTCAAGCAATAAATTACAATAATATCCCGGGATGTACCTACACCGTACCCGAAGTTTCATCGGTTGGTATGACAGAGAAACAGGCTAAAGAAGCTGGTTACGAACTAAAAATCGGAAAATTCCCTTATACGGCATCAGGGAAAGCCAGTGCTGCCGGAGCCAAAGAAGGCTTCATAAAATTGGTATTTGATGCCAAATATGGTGAACTATTGGGTGCCCACATGATTGGAGCAAATGTAACCGAGATGATTGGCGAAATTGTTCTAGCCCGTAATCTAGAAACAACCGCCCACGAAATAATTAAATCCATTCATCCACATCCTACTATGTCGGAAGCAATCATGGAGGCTGCCGCAGCGGCATACGATGAAGTAATTCATATTTAAAGAAAAAACTTACTAAACGACCTGCAAGCGTGCTTGCACCTTGCAGCGTCATTTTCAGAAATTAGACTCAACTGCTATCAAAATAACAAAAAGAATTTTGTTATTTCTTTTTCAATCAAAATATTACAAAAATATACATAACTAATATAATACCGATTCAGTATCAGCCAAAATTTTATCCGCTAAAATAGAAGCTATTTTGTAATTACTTTCGTGCGTCCAACCGGCAATATGCGGACTAAGTAATACATTTTCCTGCGCTAGTAACCATTTCAGTTCTTCGGGTATTTCGTGGGCAAAAAGATTTTCAAAAGTAAGACTTTCGTATTCTAAAACATCCAAGGCCACTGCCTTCAAAATCTTATTTTCAATCGCTTTTCTAATCGCTTGGGTTTTCACAACCGCTCCACGTGCCGTATTAAGCAGAATAATTGGCTTTTGAAATTTTAAAAGATAAGCCTCATCTACTAAATTTCTTGTTTCTGAAGTTAGTGGTACATGGAGGCTTAGAATATCCGTTTCCCTGAAAATAGTTTCGTAATCTACTTCTTTTACCTGCTTATTTCCAAAATCTTTCTTGTATTTATCATAAGCTATGACATTTACTTCAAAACCTTGTAATTTTTTAGCAAAAGTACTTCCCATATTTCCATAGCCAATAATTCCTACCGTTTTTCCCTTCAATTCAATACCTCGGTTCTTTTCGCGCAGCCAAACCCCCTGCCTTACCTCACGATCGGCTGTACGCAAATTATTCAGAAGTGAAAGTAACATTCCAATAGCCTGTTCGCCCACAGCATCGCGGTTGCCTTCGGGCGAATTATAGCATTTTATACCTTGCCGGACAGTAAATTCTAAATCTATATTTTCCAGCCCTGCCCCTGCCCTACCTATAAATTTAAGCTTTTTACCTATAACTAATATTTCGGAAGAAAGTTTAAATTTACTGCGTATAATTACACCATCATACTCAGGTAACAGTTTTTTTAATACTTCTATATCTTTGCTATCGAAATTATCAACCTGAAAACCGGCTGTTTTAAATTTTTCTGTTAATATAGAGTGAACACTGTCTATTAAAAGTACCTTCATTTTAATTACTAATTATTAATGACTCATTACGAATGCCGTACTATGAATTGATAGAACACTAACAAAAATATAGATATATAAATGAGACTCCACTCAAAATAATAGAGTGAAAAAATTTGTCAGAATACTATTAGATAAAATATCTCTATTAATCTGTAAAATCCATATTCATCAGTAATCTATTTTATTTCCCACTCAAAACCATCTTTCATATCTTTAATCACGAAACCCAAATTTTGCAATTCATCCCGAATACGATCGGCAAGTGCCCAGTTTTTTTCCTGTTTTGCTTCCTGTCTTAGATTTAGCATCAGATTTACCACCTCGTCCAATTTCGCATCAGAAGAATTATCTGCGGGCATTTTTAGTCCTAATATATTAAATACAATGTTACTCATCGTTTTACGGAGTAACAGTAGATCATCTTTAGAAATTGATACTTGACCTGTGGCTATCGAATTAATAAATTTAACGGCATCAAAGATATGAGCAATTAATATAGGCGTATTCAAATCATCATTTATAGCCGATAAGCAATCATTTTTCCAATTACTAATATCAAAATTGCTTGTTTGCTCACTTTCGTAAATTTTGTAGAGTGTTTTCATAGCATTCATCAAGCGCTCATAGCCTTTTTCAGAAGCTTGTAATGCTTCGTTCGAGAAATCCAACTGATTACGATAGTGAGCCTGCAAAATAAAAAAACGAACCGTCATGGGGCTATATGCTTTTTTCAGAAGTTGATGCGCACCATTGAATAACTCATCAAGGGTGATGAAATTCCCTAAAGATTTACCCATTTTCTGGCCATTAATAGTTATCATATTATTGTGCATCCAATAATGAACTGCTTCTTTGCCATCGGCAGCCACCGACTGCGCAATTTCACATTCGTGGTGAGGAAACATTAAATCCATACCGCCACCATGAATATCAAAAACTTGCCCGAGATATTTTGTACTCATCACACTACATTCCATGTGCCAGCCCGGAAAACCATCACTCCACCGCGAAGGCCAACGCATGATATGTTCCGGATTGGCTTTTTTCCAAAGTGCAAAATCAAAGGGATTTTTCTTTTCTGATTGTCCGTCCAGTGAACGCGAATTCGACATTAAATCCTCTAAAACACGACCTGACAATTTACCGTAATTGTATTTTTTACTATATTTCTCTATATCAAAATAAACCGAACCATTTACCTCATAAGCAAAACCATTTTTAAGAATGCGCTCTACCATTTCCTGTTGCTCAATAATATGACCGCTTGCATGAGGTTCTATACTCGGTGACAGCACATTTAATTGATCCATATTCTGATGATAGCGATTACTATAATACTGAACCACCTCCATAGGCTCTAACTCCTGTAAACGAGCCTTTTTTACAATTTTATCCTCCCCTTCATCAGCATCATTTTCTAGATGACCTACATCTGTAATATTCCTGACATAACGTATTTTATAGCCTAAATAGGTAAAATAGCGATAAAGTAAATCAAAAGTAATGGCCGGGCGCGCATGTCCCAGATGGGCATCACCATAAACGGTGGGACCGCAGACATACAATCCTACATGCCCATCTACTATAGGTTTAAACTCTTCTTTTTTTCTACTTAAAGTGTTGTAAATTAAAAGTTTCTGCATTTTATACTTTCGTTTTATTATAGTTAAACTCCTTTTTCTCTGAAGAACTGAGTTTCTGATTTAATTCTCTTATTTGATTAAATTTAGTATCTAAAAGGTAATCTTTTTCATCTTGTAAAATAGCTTTTACTCTTTTTCTCAAAAAAAAGTAAAAACGCGTAAAGCTAACTAAAATATTTCCAAAATAAAGCAATCCCCAAATAATAAAAATAAACCAAAGTTGAACATTATAATCGTAATTCTGAAAATGAAAAATAAGATTCGATGAAGTAAATACAGGAATAATGGAGAATAAAACAGCTATAACAAAAGCCTCCCAAAAATAAAAACGATAATTTACTTTCAGATAGCCATTTTCATTTTTTATACTCATTTTAAGTACAGAAGTTCCGTTCAACAGATTAAATCCTTTCCAAGCAAAGCGTAAAGGCTCACCCTTTATGATAAACTCATTTTCAGACTTAGTCAGCAGCAGTCCTTTTTCATTAGAGAATTCACTTTCTACCTGCTCATTAAATTCTTTTATAAAGAAATCAGTATCTTTCACATATATCTTTAAAAAGCCTTTGATTGTGATTGGAAACATAGTATCTTATTTTAAATTACAAATTTAGCAATTCCAACGAATATTTTTACTTTTTGAGTGAAATTTCCCTATTTTTCTACACAAATAATTAAAAAATGAAATTTGAAATTTAGATTCCGGAATTTGCACTTGTAGAACAGCATTCGTAATTCATAATTCGTAATTTTTCAGAGGGCGCACGAGCGGGCTTTTCCTCTTGTAGTACCCCTTATGCAGGGCACTATTTGCGATGGTTTCGCTCAATTCGATGAAGTTTTTAGCCTATTGGTCGAAGTTTTTTACTTCAACCCCAAGACGCTTCAAAGTGCTATCGCACGTTGAAAGTACAGCTGCCAAAACTTTCCAACCCACAGATAAACTGTTGGAAACCTTTTAAAAAAACTGTAATGCCTTGCTTAGAAGCAGTGGCTCATGAATAGATAAATCTCTACTCACAAAAAAAAATTTTAGAAAAATTTTCACTATATGTACTCAAAATATCTTTCAATACACCAAAAAACGATATTATCTATGTCTCTATGAGGCAAAAAATATAAACAGATAAAAATTACCGCATAAAAATTGCCGATATAAAATCACATAAAAATTACTGCATGAAGACAATAACAAGTTATTGACAAAATTCTATATTTGCCCATTATCTAAAATCAATAAAAAATGAAAAAGTTAGTTTTTTTATTAAGTTTTTTCCTGCTCTTTTCAGGGCAGAATACCATTTGGGCGCAGGTAAATCCAAATGATGCTTTACCCATGGATAGCAATGTTATTCACGGAGTTCTTAACAACGGCTTAAGCTATTATGTACGCCATAATGCCACCCCTAAAAACCGGGCACAACTATTATTAGTGGTAAAAGCCGGCTCAGCCTTTGAAGATGACGACCAGCGGGGTTTAGCGCACATGTGTGAACACATGGCTTTTAATGGAACAAAAAATTTCCCCAAACATGCCCTAATTGAATATTTGGAATCTATCGGGATGAAGTTTGGTGCTGATTTAAACGCCTATACTTCTTTTGACGAAACCGTCTATATGATTGAAGTTCCTTTGGATAAAGCAGAATTCCTGACTAAAGGTTTGCAAGTTTTATCCGACTGAGCTCATGATGCCAGTTACGAAACAGACGAAATTAATGCCGAACGTGGCGTAATACGCGAAGAATGGCGCTTAGGACGGGGAGCTCAAGACCGAATAAATAATCAAATCTTTCCCGTGATGTTTAAGGGCTCTAAGTATGCTAAACGCTTGCCCATTGGCGACACAACAATTTTCATGCATTGCCCACCCGATAATCTGCGTCGTTTCTACCACGATTGGTACCGTACTGATTTAGAAGGAGTAGTTGTAGTTGGCGATTTTGATGCTAAAAAAGTAGCCGAACAAGTAAAAACACTTTTCTCTAAAATTCCAGTAAAAGAAAATCCTCGTCCGGCAGTAACACCTGATATCCCTGACAACAACGAACCTTTGGTAAAAGTGGCTACCGACAAAGAGCAACCCTACAACTTAGTACAGCTTTTCTATAAACACCCAATGAAAAGCATCAAAAGCTATGCAGATTACAGAGAATATATTAAAGCACAGCTATTATCGGCCGTAATTAACCAACGTTTTCAAGATGAAATTAAGAAAGCTGATGCTCCTTTTGCCTATGCCGCTTCAAGTTATGATCATTTAATAGGAAAAGAAGATAATTTTGGGATCATAGCAGTAACTAAAAATGGTAAAATGAAGGATGCCGTTAATGCTATTTTTTCAGAGATGGAGAATATCCGCCAGAATGGAATAAATCAAAGTGAATTAGATTTGCAAAAAAAAACCTTATTAAAAAAGGTAGAGAAAATGTATAATGAGCGTGATAAACAAAAATCTAAATCACTGGCTTTTGAGTTAAAATCTAATTTTGATATTACCCAATCGGCTGTTCCGGGAATGGCACTGGAATATAAATTATATCAGACTTTCTTACCAACCATAGGCTTAAAAGAAATTACAGCACTTATCAACAATTGGATAACGGATAAAAATATTGTTTTAACTATCTCTGCCAACGAGAAAAACAAAGCCACTTTACCCACAGAGACTGAATTAATTACATTGATAAAGAATATTAAATCTCAAAAGTTTGAAGCCAAAAAAGAAACCAAATTAGATAAAGATTTATTAGCTTCGGCACCTACAAAATTGGGTAAAATAAAATCTACAAGCACTGATAAAACATTGGGTTCCACTAAGTTTGTAATGAAAAACGGAGCAACAATAATCATAAAACCCACTGATTTTAAGGATGATGAAATCAAAATGACAGCTTATAGCTGGGGAGGGACTTCTTTGTATCCACTAAGCAAAAATATTACAGCCCGCAAAGCTGCCGACATTGTTAATAGTAGCGGATTAGGACAATATAACAATATCGAAATGAGTAAATTTCTGTCGGTAAAAAATGTAAAAGTAAGTCCATTTATTAATTTATACTCTCAGGGATTCAAAGGAAATTCGTCTAAAGAAGATTTTGAAACCATGTTACAAATTGTTTATGCTTATTTTACTGCACCACGAAACGACAAAGAAGCTTTTGATGCCTATATAAATCAAACTAAAGCATTTTTGGAAAACAAAGTAAGTAATCCGATTAGTGTATGGCAGGATACTTTAAGAATGGCTTTGGCCAATTATAGCCCTTATACAAAACCAATATCAGCAGCCGATTTATCTAAAATTGATTACAATCAAGTATTGCCTATCTTCAAAGAGCGATTTGCTAATCCCTCTAATTTTACTTTTGTTTTTGTAGGAAATATTCATGCCAACAAAGCAAAAGATTTATTGGCAAAATATATCGGAAGTATAAAAGGAAAGAAAAAAGCAGATAGTTACAAAGATTTAGGCATTCGCTATCCACAAACTTTTGTGCGCAAAAATGTTCATGCCGGAACCGCTCCCAAAAGCATGGTTTATACCATCTATCCTTCTTCATTTGAGAATAAATTAAATGATAAGATTTTGATTCAGGCTGTGGCTGATGTATTTACCGATAGACTTTTAAATAAAATCCGAGAAAAAAAACAATTAACTTATTCTATTTCTGCTTCTCCAAATCTAAGTTATTTTCCTGTAAAGCAAAGTTTTATAGGCGTATTTTACAGTTGTGCACCCGATAAAATAGACACGGTAAATAATCTCATAACAGCTATTGTAAAAAATTTGCAAACTAAGGAAATTAGCGATGATGATTTACAGAAAACTATCCAAAAAGCGAAACGCTCGCACGAAGTGAATATGCGTAAAAACGATTATTGGGCTAATAAATTGGAATTACTCCAAAAAATAGACATGAAACCAGAATTTGTAACTGATTTTGATAAAGATGTTCAGCAATTGAGCAAAAAATCAATTAAAGAGGCCGCAAACCGTTTTTTATCTACGCAAAAATATATGCTGATAGCCTTACAACCACTAAAATAAGCAATGATAAGTAGTATCTGCTCAAAAAAATACAATAATTTTTAACTTTGTCAAAGTTAGTTAGATTAGTAACTACATACATCAGGTTATTAGTTTCTTGCAAATTAAACTTTGACAAAGTTTTACCACACGATATTGAATGGATTCGGTAAGTGTGCCTATAGAACAGTTATAAAATTGCAAAATTGTAAATTTTGAAAAAATCTTAATTATACAATTATTAATGAGTCCGGTATAAAAAGGTAAATTTGCATCAAAATCAGTCAAACAGATTCATTAATCAATTGTAAGTGAGCTGTCTATTTTACAGTTTTAATAAATCTATCCGTCCGACCGGTTTTTAGACCGAACTCATTAATTTATATCGCAGAACCTTGACAGAAACATCTTAGTCTTTTACCAACCAATCTTTTGCTTCGCCAACAGTATTAAAAGGTATAACTTTATTCTTAGAAATAAGCATATTATAAATTTCTAATAATATTTTTTTTGCCTTACTGTCAATTCCAACTATGGCTCTTTTTTTAGCAGTCTGTGGTAATGTTTTAGCGGATATTTTCAATTCCTTCATATAAGCCCGAGTAAGATATGAATTGGTAAAATCTGATAATTGTAAATAAGATCCACTTATACTTTTCACCATTTCGCCCATCTGCTGTAAAACAATCAACATTTCCTTATCAGTTTTGCAACCACGATAATCTGCAAAAACAATTTCTTTACCCTTATGGGTTATTTTACTTACTCCTGCCATTTTTTTTATTTTAAACCTGAAATATACAAAAAAAAGGGGAATAAATCCCCCTTAACTAATCTAACTTCTGTCTAAATTTAATTAAACATCCATGTTTCGAGCGGTAAATCGCTCTCGTTATCTAACTTGATTGACTGCATCATCCAGGGCTCAATTTCTGTTGCTTCCTCCATAGCTGCCCTATTCAAATCCCTATCTAAGGATTGAAACATCCAGTTTTGCAAAAGAATTGGCGTATCTTCAAAATTCTCAATTTGTAAATCACGTACATCTTCAATATTAATTTCTTGTTCCGAAACATCCAACCAATTGGGCTGTAACATCCAATTTTCTATAGAAATCTCTTTTTCTGTATTAGCATAACTTACTGTATCTACTCTCTTAATATCTTTGGCATTCACCATTCCTATACTTAAAACTAAAACACTTATCAAAATTAACTTTTTCATTTTTATATTTTTAGGAGTTAAACTTCAAAATTCATTATTTGATATAAGTTATACCTAATTCGTGCCAAACTAAGCAATGATATGATTATTAGACAAATACACACAACATCCTTTCGATTACATATTGATAAAAATGTACACTAACGATATAGTGATTGTACGAAAACGAACACATAAGTAGCTTTTAATACTTTATTAAAATACATCCTTGTCTTAAATTCATCATATAGCTGTATAACAAGCAGATATATAGTATCACAAAATAAACATTAACATTATTTTTGTAAACTTTTTGTACGCTTTGAAATACCTATTTTCTACTCAACCGCATTAAATTATATAACTTTATTCTTAATCTATTCAACTATAAATAAGGTGAACTAATTGTTATATAGTTGAGATATAATAGTTCTAAAATGATTACAGATAGATATTAAATAGAATAATGAGTCCGATATAAAAATATCACAAAAATATGCATAACGAATATACTACCGACTCGGTATTATTTCTTAAATTTGTAAGAAATAAAAAAATATGCATGATATACACCATATCAGTTCGCTATTGCTTAAAAATGCCACAATAGTTAACGAAAAAGAGGAATATACAGGCGCTATCTTAATAAAAGAAGGGCGAATCGAAAATATTTGGCGTAGTACAGCCCCTCAATTTTATGAGGATGTTGAGATTATTGATTTGGAGGGCAAATATATTTTGCCCGGTATCATAGACGACCAAGT
>CAYQXT010000095.1:0-10969 GCA_964421365.1 uncultured Bacteroidaceae bacterium | reverse complement strand
GCTGTAATAAAAAAAAGTAAATCTGTTGTATCCCGAGAAATTAACAGAAATAAAGTTTAACGAACTATTACTGATGATTATATTAAAATTTATTTTTTCATGTAAGTATAATTACTACCTTTGAAAAACTACTATCCTTCCCTTTTTTATTTTTTAACTAATACCGAATCGGTATCATGTTTATTATGCTTATATTTATTTAACAAATAGGTAAGTACAAATATCTTTTTAAGCAATTTGATCCCGCTTAGGTGTAAACTCAATTTTTATGAAAAGAGCAGCTTTATTTTCAATGCTATTATTTTTTGTTATCAGTATTTCGGCTCAGGACAGAATGACCGGAAAAACCTTCGCAACACGCTCAGAGGTTATCGCACCTCATGGAATGGCGGCTACTAGTCAGCCATTGGTTACACAAATTGCACTTGATATTTTAAAAAAAGGTGGAACAGCCATTGATGCAGCCATTGCAGCCGATGCAGCGCTGGGATTGATGGAACCTACCGGAAGCGGGATGGGAGGCGATTTATTTGCCATTGTTTGGGATGCCAAAACCAAAAAACTCTATGGCTTAAATTCCAGTGGGCCCTCACCTAAGAGTCTGAGTCTGTCGTATTTTCAGAAAAACGGCTATAAACATATTCCGCCTCACGGACCTTTGCCGGTTACCGTTCCCGGTTGCATCGATGGATGGTTTGAATTGCATAATAAATTTGGAAAATTACCGATGACAGATATTTTGCAACCGGCCATAGATTATGCCAATAATGGTTTTCCGCTAAGTGAGCTTATTGCCTACTACTGGAAGCTAAATGCCCGTATCTTGAAAAAATATCCTAATTATAAGAAAATTTTTATGCCCGATGGACATGCTCCAGCAAAGGGCGAGATGTTTAAAAATCCCTATCTGGCCAAAACATTGTCTATTGTGGCTAAAGGTGGTCGGGATGCCTTTTATAAAGGGAAAATAGCTCATACCATAGCTGATTTTATGAAATCTCAGGGTGGTTTTCTTAGCTATGAAGATTTGGCTTCTTATCATGCTGAGTGGGTGGAGCCTATATCTACGAACTATCGGGGTTTTGATGTCTGGGAATTGCCACCCAACGGACAGGGCACTGCGGTTCTCGAGATGTTGAATATTTTAGAGAATTTTGATATTAAATCAATGGGTTTTGGCTCGCCGGAGTATTTGCATTTGCTGGTAGAAGCAAAAAAATTAGCTTTTGAGGACAGAGCTAAATATTATTCCGACCCTCATTTTAATAAATTGCCTGTAAAACAATTGATTTCAAAAGAATATGGAAAAGAGCGGGCAAAATTAATTAATCTTAAGCGGGCTGCCCGAATGTACGATGCCGGAGAGTTGGAGCAAGGAAATACGGTTTATCTTACCGTAGCCGATCAATATGGTAATATGATTTCACTGATTCAGAGTAACTACCGAGGAATGGGCTCCGGAATGGTTCCTACAGATTTGGGCTTTATCCTTCAGGACAGAGGTGAGCTTTTTAGTTTACAAAAAGGACATATGAATGTTTTTGAGCCCGGTAAGCGTCCCTTTCATACCATTATACCTGCTTTTGTAACTAAAGATGGCAAACCTTATATAAGTTTTGGTGTGATGGGCGGAGCTATGCAACCTCAGGGACACGTACAGGTTTTAACCAATTTAATTGATTTTGGAATGGGCTTGCAGGAGGCCGGTGATGCACCACGGATTCGTCATACCGGTTCTTCGCAACCAACCGGAGAAAAAATGACCGATGGTGGTTGGTTGAATATGGAAAGTGGCTTTAGTTATCAGACCATTAGAGCCTTGATGAAAAAAGGACATCGAATTCGGTTCTCGGTAGGGGGATATGGTGGTTATCAGGCTATTCTATGGGATGGCACACAAAAAGTTTATTATGGCGCTTCCGAATCAAGAAAAGATGGTCAGGCGGCGGGATATTGATAACTTAAGGATTTGCTATATGTGAAATCCGGTATTTTTGTAATATTTTGGGACTGTATCAAAAAAAACAGGTCAAAACATAAGTTTCTGATCTGTTTTTTTTATCAACAGGTGGAACTTCCGTTCAAATTCATTTTGAGCGATTAATCCAAATTGACCTATATTGTTAAAAACAAAATTGTAATAAATATCTTCATTATTTAATTCAATAATTTTTTCGAAATCCTTGCAAAATAAATTAATTATGCGGTTGGATGAATTGTATGTATGCAATTTAATCTTATAAAAATCAGGAAAAAGAGTAAGACTGTCTTTGTCTATTGCTTTATAAATTATCAAATGGGATGAATTTTTATAGGAAGGAATAGAGTCATAATTATCTTCGAGTACTATTACTGACAGGTTTTTATCAGTAAAATTCTACATATGAAATTGTCCTATTGGACAATTCCCATGAATATCAAAAATGGTACTATCTGGTTTTTCAAATGAACTGACAATGATATTTGTTTTAAAAGGAAAAGTAAATTTTTTGATAAATCCATTTGAATTATTTGTAAACATTTGTTCCGATAAATTTATATCCGCACTTTTGCGTGCTTTTTGAAGCAATTCTAAATTGAATTTTTCAAACTTATTAACCTAGGTTTCCTTAAATTTGGATGACTATATTAAACGATTTATATAGATTTGAAATCAAAGTTCTGAATTCTTTAAATTAAAAGGCTTTAAAACCTATAATTTCACGAACTTCTTTAAGAGTTTGGCCGGCACTTTCGCGTGCTTTTTCGGCTCCGAGTTTTACAATTTTGCGTAAGTATTCTTCGTCTTTTTCGAGGTCTAAAATTCGTGAGCGGATAGGAGTGGTGAAATTAATTATATCTTCGGCTAATTGCTTTTTTAAGTCGCCATAACGAATCGTGCAATTATTATATTTTTCGCGAAAATGGGTAACAGTGTCGGGTGTGGACATTACGTCCATAAGCGTAAATAAATTCTGAATGGTTTCGGGCATTTTTTGATTTTTTTGGGTAGGTCCGCTATCTGTAACCGCATGCATTACTTTTTTGCGAATAGATTTAGGGGCTTCGGCAAGATAAATTCCATTTCCATCTGATTTTCCCATCTTCCCTGTGCCATCAAGACCCGGGATTTTTACTAATTCGGCGCCAAAATTAAAGGCTTTGGGTTCCGGAAATTCTTCAATTCCATACATGTGGTTGAAACGTTTGGCAAATTTACGTGCCATTTCCAAGTTTTGCTCTTGATCTTTGCCTACCGGAACTTTTGTAGCTTTGTGGATGATTATATCAGTAGCCATCAGTACCGGATAGGTGAGCAAACCGGCATTGATATTCTGCGGTTGTTTTCTTGCCTTGTCTTTAAAGGTAGTAGTACGTTCCAGCTCGCCTAAATAGGCATTCATATTGAGTAGTAAATATAATTCAGGAATCTCTGGTACATCGCTCTGTACGTATAAAGTAGATACTTCGGGGTCTATTCCGCAGGCTAGATATTCGGCCAACACTGTGCGTACACTATTGTGCAAATTTTCGGGGGTAGGATGTGTGGTAAGAGAATGATAATCAGCTACGAAAAAGTAGCATTTCTCTTTGTGCTGAAGTTTTACAAAATTTTTAAGAGCACCAAAATAATTGCCTAAATGTAAGCGTCCGGTGGAGCGTATACCGCTTAAAACTATATCCATGTATCTATTTTTATCGTGAAAAATCATTCAAAATTAACGAAGTTCCGCTTATTAGGAAAAAAAATTATATAAATTTGTCTTTTTTTTTTTGTAAGTTGTTTTATATTATTATTTTACTCGAAAATATTTATTTATGCTGAGCATAATAATGAGTTCTGTCCAATTACCGGCCAGACGTATTGTTTTATTAAAATAAGAAAAAAGAAGTAGCTTATTTACTTTTGATGAATGAAGCTGTCAGAATAATGTTAATGTAAATTTTACATTTTTTAGACTCCTTTCATGAATAATTAGAACTAAATTTTACATTTAAAAATTTAGCAGGAGTTAAAATCCTGTTTTAGAGTTGAATATAATATATATATGGGATGAAAAAAATTACTTTTACTATTTTCTTAAGTATGATACTTTTGGTAACCTGCCAAAAAAAAGAATTAAAAAAAATCCCGACCCTATTTGGAAATTATCAAATTATCAATTCTCCACAGAAAGAGTGGTTTGTTCATAGTGATATTGCTTCCTGGCAGGAATATAATAATCTACATCAATATCGGAATGATTTTGATATTATCTGGTATTCGCCTACTGATTTTGACCTTATTTATAGCCGTTCTACTTTCAGAAAGTCAAAATATCATTCGGGCGATAGGGTAGAGTGTAAGCTTAAAATTTTAGGGAGTGATAATATTCTCAGTAAGAATTTGAATAATGTTAAAGTTAAAGCGGTGCTTAAGCCTTCTAATCCAAAAAAAATAAGTCAATGGTTTAGCTTACCTGATAAAAATTTCAGTGGTTTTTCTTCACAGGCTTTAAGTCAGTTGTGGACATTAAAGCAAAAAAAATATGAGGCTTTTTATTCCGCTTCGGCTTTGGATACACAATTGAGTTTAGAAGTTTTTTTGAGTATTCAGAATCAGCTGCATAGTATGTTTGGAGGGATGCTTTGGTTTAGAGCTCTAGCAGAGAGCTTTCAACAAAATAATTTGGGTTATGCTATGGATTTTCAGGTTGGAATGGCTTCTGCAAAATTACCGCTTATTTATCATTTTCAATGGAATAAAGCCTTTAGGGTAGTGAGTTTATCTGTACAATCCGGCAAAGCTAACCAATCGGCATGGGTAAACGAAAAGTTTAAGCAGTTTTGGCAGTCAGCAAAAAATGGAAATTGGCGGCCTATTTACCAGCAAGCAACCGATAAATTCAAAAAATATACTAATTATGATGAATTTGCCCGGAAAATGTCAGTCCTGACGAAACTTGAAAGTGCTAAGATGGTTCATCTATCTTCATGTGAAATAGATTTGGCTATTTATGGTAATAACTGGGCTTATTTTTTTGAGGTAGTGAAGCAAAATACCTGGATGGGAATAAACTTTATTCAGCATTTTCAAGATAAAACTTTCCATTTGAATAAGATTGTCTATATTGATTAAAATATCTGAAGTTTCGCAGGTGATAAAACACTTTTTATGAGCTTATTGGAAAATAGATTTGGAACAAAAATTTTAATGTATTTTTCTAAAAATCAAGCAGGCAAAAAAAGAGTGTAGGAACGGAACTCCTTTTTTTGTTTGTTTTTGTGCCCTTTGGTGAGGCGACTACAAGCGAAATGCCCGCTTGTGCGCCCAAATTATAATTGTTAATGTTGTTCTACGAGTGTTAATTCTTGATTCCCGGATCGTGAATTCTGATGAACAATTACCATTGAGAAATGTTTAATTAAGGCTTTCTACAAATTCTAAAATATATTGGCAGATTAGGGTTTCTAAATTTATATGTGGAGCGTGCCCTCCATGACTTAGCCGCAATTCGTGGCAGGTAGTTTTGCTTAGACTATGTATTTCATCTAATTGCCTCATGCTAGCGTATTGGTCGTCTTGTGTCTGAATAAGCAGGGTGGGGGAGGTTAAGTTTTTCAGCATGGGGCGGGCATCCCAGTTGGTGAAATCTGGTGAGAGCCATACTCCCGACCAGCGATTAAAGACTTCTGTAGTATTATCTGAATGATATTTATTCAATGCTCTGATTATTTTATCTTTAATAGTTATTACTTCTTTAATCCCTTTAATAGTTCTATTTTCTACTATTACATGTGGCGATTCGGCAATTACTGCTTTTGTTTGTTCTGGAAATTTGGCCGCAAATAGCAAAGTAATAGTGGCACCATCGGAATGGCCATAAAATATATAGTTTTTATAGGAAAATTGGGCTAAAAACTGAGGTAAAATTTGCCATGCTTCCTCTTCGAGATAATGCCTGGAATAGTTCATTTTTTTCGGGTAAGAATTGCCATATCCGGGGCGTTCGTATATGATAAGGGGAAGTTTAATTAATTGGTGAAGCTTCTGTGGTAAATTTTTCCACTGGGCAATACTTCCTAGTCCTTCGTGCAGCATTACAAGGGCTGTTTCATTTTGAAAACTATCAAAATGCCGGTAGGCTAAGCGATATTTTGAAAATTCTTTGTACATGGTGATTATATCAATTTATTTTTATTGGGATAATCGAGTGTATAGTGTAAACCGCGACTTTCGTGTCTTCGTTTGGCCATTTTTATTATAAGATAGCCAACATTTATGGCGTTTCGAAGTTCGCATAAGCGAGGAGAAATGGTTGTTTTGTCGTATAATTCTTCTGTTTCGCGATATAAAATCTCCAGTCGGTCGAGGGCACGTTTTAATCTCAGATTGCTTCGTACAATGCCCACATAATTACTCATTATTATTTGCAATTCTTTAAATTCCTGAGTAATCAAAATCATTTCTTCAGGGTGAGATGTTCCTTCAGCATTCCAGTCCGGGATATTTTTTTGAATTTCATATTCAGATAGATACTTAAGACTTTTTTTTGCGGCTCTATCGGCATAAACAATGGCTTCGAGTAGCGAGTTTGAAGCAAGTCTGTTGGCTCCATGCAGGCCGGTACCACTGTTCTCTCCGGCTGCATATAGTCTTTTTATGGTCGTTTGCGCGTTGGTATCTACTTTTATTCCGCCACATAAATAATGAGCTGCCGGAATTACGGGTATCATGTTTTTGGTCATGTCAATACCTACGCTTAGGCATTTTTGGTAGATATTAGGAAAGTGTTTTTTTAGTTCTTCGTGATTAGTGTGGCTCACATCTATACATACATGATCGAAGCCATACTGCTTTATCTCTGTATCTATGGCGCGTGCAACAATATCGCGGGGAGCCAGTGAGCCTCTTTTGTCGTATTTATGCATAAATTCCTTTCCTCCAGGCGTTTTTAATATTCCCCCAAAACCTCTTATGGCTTCGGTAATCAGGAAAGACGGACGTTCGCCCGGGTTAAATAATGCCGTGGGATGGAATTGCACAAATTCCATATTTTCGATAAGTGCTTTGGCGCGATAGGCCATTGCAATACCATCGCCGGTGGCTATGGGCGGGTTCGTTGTGGTTTGATATATGTTTCCGATTCCTCCGGTAGCAATAAATGTGATTTTGGATAAGAAGGTGAAAATTTGATTTCTGTGGATATCGAGAATATAAGCACCATAGCATTCTTTCTCAGGAGTATGGCGAGTAAGCGTATAGCCTAAATGGTGTTGGGTGATTAAATCTATCGCGAAATAATTTTCAAAAATTTGTATATTCGGATGTTTGCTAACTTTCTTACTAAGCGCACGTTGAATCTCCCAGCCGGTATTATCCTGATGATGTAAAATACGGTGCATAGAATGTCCGCCTTCTCGGGCTAAATCATATTTTCCATCATTTTTTCGGTCAAAATTTGTTCCCCACTCAATGAGCTTTTTAATTTGGTCGGGAGCTTCGCTTATCACTATCTTTACCACTTCTTTGTCGCACAGGCCATCACCAGCTATTAGAGTGTCGTCAATATGCTTTTTGTAGCTGTCTGGTTTGTAGGTTACTGCGGCAATACCACCTTGTGCATATTGGGTGTTGGTCTGTCTTAATTCTGTTTTGCTTATTAAGGCAACTTTCCCGTATTCAGCCACTTTAAGTGCAAAACTCAAGCCGGCCAATCCGCTTCCTAATACCAAAAAATCAAATTCCTGTTTCATTGTTTATGAATTTGATACAAAATTAGAAATTATCTAAAGAATGCTAAACTTATTTAATGCCTTGTTAATATTTCTGGTTTAAAGGCTTCTTTTTTGTATTTTTAGCTCAATATTAAATTATTAGTTATGGCATTTATACGTTTTTTACTAATTGGTTTTCTAAGCTATTGGTTAATAAAGCAATTAGTTCGCATATTTTTACCTAAGGTTTTAAAAAACTTTATGAATAAAATGAATAATATTCAGGAAGAACCACGAAAAAAAGAAGGAGAAACGACTATTATTACAGGAGCACCTAAGGAATCTGATAAATTGAAAGATGCAGGTGATTATGTAGATTATGAAGAAATTGATGAATAGAATGTAATTTAAACTTGATTTTATATGTTTGAAAAACATTTTTATTGATGATATTTGTCATTTTGAATAAATATGTATATAATTACTTTTGTAAATATATATAAAATATAGAATTATGGAAGAAAAACATATACAAGATTTGAAAATTGAGCAGTTAGAAGCTGCCGCAAATATGTTAAAAGCAATTGCTCATCCTTTACGAATAGCTATTTTAAGCTTTTTAGAAGATGGAAAACAACTAACTGTAACCGAAATTCATCAGAGATTAAATATCGAACAATCAACCACATCTCACCACCTTGGAATTTTAAAAGATAAGGGTGTGCTCACTTCACGCAGGGAAGGGAAAAATACTTTTTATATGCTTAAACACCATAGTTTAAGTCATATTATAGAGTGTGTGAGTCGTTGTACCAATTTTTGATTTTTTATCAATACATTAATATATGTTGAAGGATAGCTTTGTTTATTCGTGAAATTCCATAAGAAAGAGTAAATTTGTTTTATTGTTTTGCAAACGTTTTAAAATTTTACAGATATGGAATATCGTATTGAACATGACACTATGGGCGAAGTACAAGTGCCTACGGTTAAGTATTGGGGCGCTCAAACTCAACGCTCTTTGATGAATTTTCCTATTGGCGAACCAGCTTCTATGCCCAAAGAAATTATTCATGCTTTTGGTTATTTGAAAAAAGCTGCAGCTCTGGCTAATTATGAATTAGGCGTTTTACCCGTAGAAAAAAAAGATTTAATTGCCAAAGTTTGTGATGAAATTATTGCTGGTAAATTAGACGATCAGTTTCCTTTGGTTATCTGGCAAACAGGTTCTGGAACACAATCTAATATGAATGTGAACGAAGTGGTGTCTAATCGGGCACATGTGTTGGCAGGTAATAAATTAGGCGAAGGCAAAAAATTAATCCACCCTAACGATGATGTAAACAAATCGCAGTCCTCAAATGATACTTTCCCTACGGCTATGCATATTGCTGCATACGAAATGTTGACGAAAGTAACCATTCCTGGTGTACAGAAACTTCATGATGCTTTAGAGGCTAAATCCAAAGAATTTATGGGCATTGTGAAAAATGGTCGTACACATTGGATGGATGCTACGCCTTTAACCGTTGGACAAGAATTTTCTGGTTATGTAGCTCAATTGGCTTTTGGTCTTAAAGCAGTTAAAAATACTCTTCCGCACCTTACTGAAGTGGCTTTGGGTGGAACAGCCGTTGGTACCGGCCTAAATACACCTAAGGGATATGCCAAACTAGTGGCTGAAAAAATAGCCGAATTAACCGGGAATCCGTTTGTTACTGGCCAAAATAAATACGAAGGCTTAGCTGCTCATGATGCTATCGTTGAAAGTTCGGGTTCTTTGCGTCAGTTGGCTGTTAGTCTGACAAAAATGGCCAATGATATTCGTTTGATGGCTTCCGGCCCGCGTAGTGGTATTGGTGAATTAATTATTCCCACCAATGAGCCGGGTTCTTCTATCATGCCAGGTAAAGTTAATCCTACTCAGGTGGAGGCCATGACGATGGTTTGTGCACAGGTTATAGGAAATGATGCAGCAGTTGCCATTGGCGGTATGAACGGACAGTTTGAACTGAATGTTTATAAGCCCTTGATGATACATAATTTGTTGGAATCTGCCCGTTTGTTGGGTGATGCTTGTAACTCGTTTACCGACCGTCTGGTTGTGGGTATTGAAACTAATAATGCTCGTATCTCCGATTTATTGAATAATTCTTTGATGCTTGTAACGGCTTTAAATACACATATTGGATACGAAAGTGCAGCTAAAATTGCCAAAAAAGCTTATAATGAAAATACTACTTTGAAGCAAGCTGCTTTAGAGTCCGGCTTAGTTTCTGAGGAAGATTTTAATAAATGGGTTGACCCAAGCAAAATGATTGGTTCTTTGGAATAAAATTAGTGATTTAAGTTTTAGTGATTAGTTATGCCGGCTAAAATTTTTTTGGCCGGTTTTATTATGTTTTTAGAGTTCAAGCAAACCTTCAAGAAAGTTCATTTTTAAGCTTTTTCCTTCTTTGTTTATGGTGATAATCCAGGCTTCAACGTAAGGAATTAGAAGTTCTTTATTATTATTATGTTTTACCTTTAAAATCGGATTATTTTTTATGTCGATTAATTCCAGAATAGAACCAATCAGAATATCTTCCTGATTGTATAATCTGAAATTTTGTAGCGGAAAAAGGCTGGTCTCTTTTTCTTTATTATCAATTGATTCAGGGGAAATATAGATACGGGTTGAAATTAATTCTTCGGCTTCTTGCAGGCTTTGAATTTCGTTGAAATGGAAATAAACCGCTTGTTCACTTTTCCAGCGGACAGAATTTTCAGTGGGAAAAAAAGGAACCGGTTTTCCTTCTATTTCAAGAAAGACCGGTTCATTTTCATTGATTTCATTTACTAAATCATGCTCAATTTTTATTAAAAAACTTCCGGTGACACCGTGAGTTTTGAATATATATCCCCAATAAACTAAATTTTTTAAGGACAATATTACTGAGCTGTTAGTCAAAACTATTCGTCTCCACTTTCTTCTGCATTGGCAGCTTGTGCAGCTGCTTTTGCTTTTTCTTCCAGTTCTTTTGAAAGTTCAGAACGACGTTTTGCAATTTCATCGGCACGAGCATTTTTAACTTTTTCTTCTGCCTCTAATTGTTTGTTTTTAGCTATTTCGGCATTTTTGCTCAATTTGTCTTTTTTCGCTTGGATTAATGCAAATTTAGCTTCTTTCCATGCGTTAAATTTCTCTTCGGCTTGTTCTTCGGTGAACGCACCTTTTTTTACTCCACCCAAAAGGTGTTTTTTCATTAAGACACCTTCGTAAGATAAAATAGCTCTTACCGTATCGGTAGGT